>JAGRGH010000041.1 GCA_020445605.1 Chromatiales bacterium | reverse complement strand
TGATAGTCTTTCTCCTGTGTATGCAGAAGGAATAAGCCTTGATCACAACTGTGCATTACTTGGCATCAAGAGATTGCCTGCTACATTTAGTTATGTAACAGCACAGGTAACAGCAGAGAACTACAGCACGTTACCTACATTAACTTTAGCTACTATTGAAGGACAGAGCGTTGCTTTTACAAACAAGGAATCACTGGACATTAATAATGAATCATGCACGGCAATAAATTTAGCAGTTACCGGCGATACTTATGATACTTATATTATAAAAATCAATGGCATTACTATTTCTTACAATAAGTTGCTGGAAGATACAGCAAATGAGATAGCCTTAGGGGTAAAAGCTTTAATAGAAGATGAGCAGGATTTATCAACACTGATAGTTACTGTTAATGGGGCAACAATTAATATTCATTCAGATGAATATAAAACTCAATTCTCGCTTTTTATAGAATCAGCAGGCTTTGATATAATAGATATAACGAATAACGTAATATATTATGCCGAAGTAAGCGGAGCAATACCGATCCCTGCAAATTCGTTAGTAAATTTTGCCAGTTTGGAAAATGGCATTTTAGCAATTAATAACAACGAAGCAGGAGTAACAGGAACGCCTTTAGAGTCAGATATTGACTTAAGGATAAGAAGAAAAAATATATTAATGCTTAACGGCAAAGGAACTTTAGACTCTATCAGGGCTAAGTTATCCACGTTAGCTAATGTTTTAACTGTAGCAGTAAAAGAAAATACTACTGCCTCAACACAAGACGGCATCCCTCCTCATAGTTTTGAGGCAGTAGTACACGGCGGAGCTGACGAAGCTATTGCAAAGGCAATATGGGATTATAAACCAATCGGGATAGGATCATACGGCAGTGTATATTTTGATGTTTTAGATAGCACAAACACTATTCAAAGAGTGTATTTTTCAAGACCGGAGAAGATTTATGTTTTTATAAATATTGCAATTACAAAAAATGATTTCTTCGTTGAGGATTCTATTACTCTTATGAAAGCAGATATAGAAAAGAGTTTAATTAATATAGCACTAGGTCAGAGTATATATTATCAAAGCTTATATTCTATTGTTTATAAATATAGTGGAATAACTGCGGCAACTATCCAGCTCGGGCAAAGCACTGATCCGGATGCAACCAGTACAACTATGTCAGCAGCTAATATAATTGCTACGGCAAGGCAAGTTTTAATCGTAGAACAAAAAAGAATTGAGATAATTGCTTCATGAATATAAAACCTATAAATAACCACGTTGAATTAGCATTTTCTCGGTTAGTAGAACAGGATAAGGAAAGCAGAAACATCTTAGTCTTTCAAGGGGCTTTAGTAAAAAAATGGCAGGAACTTGAAGACTTGATGTGGGTTTTATCCGAGCAACGGAATATTATTACTATTATAGGCAGAAGCCTTGATTTAATCGGGGATATAGTAGATGAGTCAAGAAATTTTCAAGGTGATGAAGAGTATAGAATCGCAATTTTGAGAAAGATAGTACAGAATAACTGCGGGGGGACGCCAGAGGAAATAATAACTCTTATTTCTTTTATTGTCCCGCCGAGTAGTATAAGGATTTTTGAATTTGCTTATGCTACCTTTATTATAGAAATCACGGCCAATATTAGCGTTAATTTAGCTAAGCTTATAAAAGCAATAATCAGCATTGCAAAACCGGTAGCGGTAACTTTTGCAGGGGTGATTATTATTCCGGAAAGCAATGCTTTTACTATGGATAACATCC
>JAGRGH010000040.1 GCA_020445605.1 Chromatiales bacterium | reverse complement strand
GCTCAGCCGCGCCCGCAGGGAGGGCCCCTACGGTTCGAGGGCTGTGTTGCGCCGCTTGCCAATGGAATGACCATTGCCTTCACGACGCGCCTTGCCCTCGAACCGTAAGAGCCCTCAGAAATGACAGATAATTGTGGGACAGGACACTAGGGAAGCTCTGATCAATCCATCCCGGATTGCCAGATCGCCGAAAACGAAAAAGTGCGATTTTTCGTTTTCTTTCATTCTCAACGTGTTACACCCGTTGAAAATGGCAGCACATCCATGTGCTGCGGGAAACTCTGACAATTCAGAGTTTCCCTAGTGCGAGACAGAGACGTCTCGCCCGAAAATCGAACACGCGAGAGTTTGATTTTCGTGAGCAACCGAAAACCGCGCTTTTCGGTTGCGACGTTGAAAAGGCCATGGATGGGCGTTTTTCAACAACCTGCTAGGGCGGGTCTGTCGAGTGCTTGCCGGATTGCGCGTCCCGGATCACCGACCAGGCGGCAAGCTTGTCGGTACGTGATACGGAAGCGTTCGCGGGGCTGGTCGAGGGCAGTCTTTGGAATTTCAGCGTCGGCCACGGCTGGTCCGCACGCAAAACATGGCGTGTGAACAGGCGCTCGGCCTCGACGCCGTTGAAGAACACCGTGCGAATCGCGCGGTGCCGCTGAAAGAAGTCCGCGAAATCGTTGGCCTGAATCGAATCGCGATCGATGTCCGCATCCAGACTGCCGGGTCGCTGACAGCTCGCCAGCACATCCCACAGCGCAATGCGCGCCTTGCGCAAGGCCGCACAACGCGTCGCGTAGCCTGCCTGCGAATCGAAACCCAGCAGTTCGCCCATGATGGGCCAGAAAGCATTGTGGGGATACGCGTAGTAGCGGCCCGCCGCGAGCGACGCGCGGCCTGGCATGGTGCCGAGGATCAGGATGCGCGCATCCGCTCTCGCGACGGGCGGGAACCCGGCTGCGTGCTGCTCGTCGACCGTCACTGCGGCGCGGTCAGCCATTCGGGATGCACGTCGGGCGGGGATTCGAGGGTTGCGAGAAACGCAATCAGTTGGCGCTTTTCTTCCGCGCTGAGATTCAGGGGCAGAATCTCACTGGTGCCCGTGGTTGCCGGCAGCGCGCGATCGTAATGATCGACAACCTCGGCAAGCGTCCGGAACTGACCCGCGTGCATGTACGGGCCGCGTTGTGTGACATTGCGCAGGCCCGGCACCTTGAACGCGCCTTCGAGCTGTGGCGCATCGCGCAGCGCGTATTCGAGTTCCAGGCACTGGCTCGCGGAGGCATCGCTGAATGCGCCCAGACAATTGAACGAGTCGGCAAACACCTGCTCCACGCCGCCCGCACGGCCGCGATCGCCGGTCGGGTTCGGCACGCCAGTGTTGTGAAACTCACCGTTCGTGAACAGCGGGCCGTTGTGACATTTCACGCATTGCGCGCGACCGGTGAACAGCACGAGGCCGGCGCGTTCGTCGGGATTCAGAATCTGATCGGCCCGCTCGTTGTCGCCGGTGAACAGTGCACTGACATACCGATCAAACTGCGACTGTCCCGGCCGCAGCAAAGCCTCATAGGCCGCGATCACCTTGCCGACGTTCGCGAAAAGGTGATCGACCGCCAGGCGGTCCTGCCTGTGCATGTTGTCCCAGGCCGAGCGATCGTAACGATCGCCGTTCGGGCCGGCGGAGGCCGGAAACCGTCGCCCGTCTTCGAGTTCCGGAAGCGGACCGAACAGGGACTCATATTCGGCACGGTGATGATCCGCGATGCGATGCGCGAGCGAGGTTCGGGTCAGACCGTGTTCGAGCGGGTTTTCCAGCGGCACGAGCGCTTGCGCCCAGGTCGAATCGCGCCGGCCATCCCAGAACTGCCATGGCTGCCAGGCCGCACCGACGACGGACGGCGTGCGTCGCGCTGTCTCGCCGAGCGCTCTGGCCCGGGGCAGCCCGTCCGTGAAATCGCGCGCGGGCTGATGACAGTGCGAACAGCTGAACTCGCCGTTGGCCGAGAGCCTGCGGTCGAAGAACAGGCGGCGGCCGAATGCCGCGGCGGCGGCGTTGTGCAGCACGCCGTTGGAAGCGTCGGATGGTGTGCCGAGTGCGGAGATCCACAGCTCGCCGACCACGGTCGGAAAATCGCCATGGTCGTCACCGGCGTGCGCGGCGCATGTGAACAGCAGACCCGCGGCCGCAATCAGCCGTCTTGCGCTCAAAGCCTGAGGTCGAACGTGACGTGATCGATCAGCGCGGCGCGCTCGATGCGCAGCCAGACCTGCCACCAGCCGTGCATGTGAAAGCGCAGGCCATCGATGCGGTAGACGCCCGGCGTTTCCGTTTCGACGGAGCGCGGCGCGGTCGGCAGGCCGTGACCGTGCTCGGCCATGCCGCCACCGACAGTGATCTTCGCGCCCGGCACCGGCCTGCCCTCGTCATTGAGCACCTCGATGCGCCAAGCGTGCATCTCGTTGACCGGCACCGGTGGCTCGAACGGCTCGGCACGGACGGTGAACCAGCCGTGCGCGGTTCGTCTTTCCATCGGCTCAGCAACGGCCACCGCCGTGACCAGCAGTGCGGTGACAACCGTGAGCGCACGCAGCAGGTAAACAGTCATTCGCGATCAATCGTTCAGAGAATGCAGGAATTCTAAGCGGCGCCGCGCACGGGCGCGAATCCGTCTGAACGGCGTCTCCCACGGTGCGCGGTGCGCACCCTACCCGACGAACCGATTCGCCGGGTGCGCACCGCGCACCAGCCGCCTTCGGGGGTGCTCCATGGCCGTATAGCGGCGATAGATTCGTAGGGTGCGCACCGCGCACCAGCCGCTTCGCGGGCCGCTCCATGGCTGTATATCGGTGATAGCATCGGCCGAATGCCAGCGGACCAAAACAACCCCGCGACCAAGGCGGAGGCCAACCCCATGTCGACGCTTGAAGCCCACTACGCGGTCAGCGAAATCGAGAAACGCATCCTCGCCGGCCTGCGCGCGGCCGGGCTGAATCCCGACGAACGCCTCACGCCCGAGATGCTCGGCCCGCTGGATCACTTCCACACCGGCGTCCTGCAATCCTCGCGCGAGCTCATGGAACTCGCACAGATTCGCGCCGACGAACGCGTGCTGGACATCGGCGCGGGCCTTGGCGGCTGTGCCCGCCTGCTGGCTGCGGAAACCGGCTGCCGGGTCGAGTGCTTGGAACTGTCCGCGGACTACTGCACCGGGGCACGGCTGCTGAACCGGCTCACCGGGCTCGACGACCGCATTGGCGTGCATCTCGGCAGCGCATTGGAACTGCCGTTTGAAAACGAATCGTTTGATGTCGTCTGGATGCAGAACGTCGGGATGAACATCGCCGACAAGCCCGGGCTTTACGACGCCATCGCGCGCGCACTCAAACCGGGCGGTCTCTATGTGTTTCAGGAGGTCACCGCCGGCCCCGAGCCAACGGCGTATTTTCCACTGCCCTGGGCAACCGAACCGGCCGACAGCCATCTCGCGAGTGCCGACGAGATCGGCCGGCTGCTCGCCGAACGCGGCCTGCACGCGGACCGACTCGAAGACGTCAGCGACGCCGACTTCAGCACCAGCGTCGCGAACCACACGCCGGCGGCCGCCGGCAATCTTGGCCTGGCCGTGTACGTGGACCGGCTCGCCGAGAAGGCCGACAACGCCGGGCGCAGCCTCGCCGACGATCAGATCCGCTTCTACCGTGGCGTGTTCCGGCGGGGTTGAACAGCGCTGGTCAATTTCGGTTCGCTAGGGTTGCCGCGCCGCTTCACGCTTTCACACTTGTAAGGTTGCGACCGGCCTGCTAGGTTCACCGAACCGAGCGGGGAAAGCGGCCAGACGCCGCGGGAGCAGGACGGATGCAACAGGCAGAAGGTACCAGACGTTCTTCGGAACATCACCGTCGCGATCTCATTCTCGAAAATCCATCGAGCCCGGAACCGCGGCACCGCCTCTGCACTGCGTCCGTTCGCATCTGGCCGAAGCCCCGCTACGCACACGTTCGCGCGCCTTTCGGGCCAACCTTCGGCGAACACCGCAGTTTCAAGTGTCTTTTTTGTCGCGGGAAGTTATGGGACAAAGTGTCCATAAGCATTCCGCGACGCGCCGACCGAAAACTGATCGGCAACCATTTGAATCCGCTGAAATCAGACGGTTACCGGAAATGCGACTCCAACCGCGCCCCGGCCCTGGAATGCTTATGGACACCAGTGCCCGGAATACTTATGGACACCTTGTCTTCTAACAACTGTTAGTTTGCACGAAGCGGAAAGTTTTACTCATGATGTCTACCACTAAGAATCGGTGCTAACTCATGGATACGAACTCGCCAGCGTACCGCTCGCTCCTTGATGCATGGACCGTCCGTGGCAAGCCGATTGTTATCTGGGCGGGCTCGGGTTTAAGCGCACCGAGTGGACTGCCGACTTGGCCACAACTCCAGAATCAGCTAGAGAATGAACTAAAGGATCTAATCTCCAGTTCTAATCCGGACACTGCTACGCGCCGGCGAGCATTGCTGGGCGCATCTAGGAACGCGAGTTCGGTATGGAAGTCTTTCGAGCATCTTGAAGAGGCGTTTGGCTCAAGCACCTTTCAGGCCGCGATCACTCGCCAACTACAAGGCGCTCTGAAGTGCACGATACCTAAAGGCTACACCCAGCTTTGGAATCTTGGTGTTCGCGGTATTCTCACTTTGAACGTCGATCGACTTGCGCTTAGGTCGTTCCAGAGTAGCGACGCTCGCGATTTATCCATGACGGAACGAAGTGGAAACGACCTGCGTGAACTAATTGGAAGCCTGACCGACCCGCGCCGCCGATTTGTGGCTAATCTACACGGCCACCTAGAGGATCCTGTGAATTGGGTGTTCACGCAGAGAAAGCTTGCGGCCTTGTTAAAAAGGAGCGATTACACCGAATTTGTAAGAGATTGCATCAAGTACTGCATTATCGTGCTAGTCGGAGTGACAGCGACGGACAAAGCAGTGCTTGAGCGCTTTCGTGAGTTGCGAACGGACCATATCAATATCGGGCCTCATTTCTGGATCACCTCAGTCGACGACTTCGACGCGCTCCAACAGGCTGAAAGATCTGGGATTCAGGTAGTTGAGTACCAGAATAGGGACGGGACGCACCAAGAAGTCTTAGAGATTTTCCACGCATTAAAGCAGCACGTTCCGCTTTCGGAGCCTGGCACTCCGGTTGCTTGGTCGTTCGGCCCCGATGCATCGGATGCATCCGAACCAATACAAGCCCCCATGGATCTTATGACGCAGAGTCCAAACGCGTTACGTAACTTACTAAATCGCCATGCTTGCGCCCTTCTTATCTCTGGGGATTCCGATAGCTCAACAGCATTTGCCGAGTTTAGCCGCACGTATGCGAGACCAATCCTTCTAGCATCATCGTTCGAACCCGATTCGGACGATGCAAATGAAGTTCTCGGTTATAAACTCACAGACTTCCGCAAAGAAGGCGGATTCGGGAAGGTATGGCATGGCTACGACCACTTAGGAAACGAAGTAGCAATTAAGGCTTTTCGTCACGAAGTGCGAGAGCGTCCCGACATGCTGGATGCATTCAGGCGTGGCGTTCGCTCAATGCAATACTTGGAGAAGCGGGGAATAAGCGGAATTGTCAGATTCTTAGCCGCCTCAGAAATTCCTCCAGTTGTCGTCATGGATTGGATCGAGGGTGCGACGCTACACGAAATTGTAGCGCAAGGTGGAGTTTCGGATTGGCGAGAAATTATCGACGTCCTCAGTCGGCTCGCTGAAGTGGTTTATGCGGCGCATAACGCCCCCGAACGAGTTCTCCACAGAGATTTACGCCCGCATAATGTGATGATCCGAGATTATTACGCCGAGGGAGTTCACGGCGAGTTGGTTGTGCTTGATTTCGATCTGTCTTGGCACATCGGCGCGATGGAGAAATCCGTTTACGTTGCTGGAGGCACGGCATACCTAGCACCAGAGCAACTTAACTCTCAACTAGACGCGACGACTCGAAGCGCTGCCGTAGATTCCTTTGGTTTCGGAATGACTGCTTACTATGTTTTAAGTACGTCGGATCCAATTATTAACATGAACCTACGACGGGACTGGCACGAAACACTCACAAACTTGTCTGCGCGTCGCAAATGCACAGAGTGGAAGTCACTTCCTAGAATGTTCCAACGTTTGATAAAGGGCGCGACAGAATTCAAACAACACGGTCGACTATCGTTTGCTGAAATTGTTGCGGAAATGCAGACAATGAAGCAGGTACTGGATTCGCCAGAAACGATAACCGATTTGTCAGCGATCGCCGAAGAGCTTTTCGCAAGAACCACGATGCTCGAAGACTACGAGTTGCTGGATGGATGGCCCCGGCGCGATCGAGGTACCGGTTTGACGGCGACAGCTTCACAAAGCCCATCTCATAGCGGTATCAGAATTCGTATCCGGTATTCCCAGCAGGGAAACGAGAAATATAGAGACCTACTCAGTGCGATAAACGACCTTAAGGCAATGTCCAGCCCCATCGCACGCTCCTTCGTCGAAAAGGAAGAGATTGCTGTTGAGAGCAGGGATTTCTTGGCGACTATCGATCTACAAGCATCGGATCCGGTAGAGCTGCTCGAAGCAGTCCCCGCACAGTTAGATACTTTTTTGGATCGGGTGATAGCACGCTTAAACCGCTAAGTTCAGAACTATCACGGTAATGTGCAAACTAATCGGGTAAGGACGGGTGTTTAGCCCGTCCTAAATATTACCTAACAAGCGCTGGTTCGGTTGCAAACTAGGCTGCGCTTCATTTGCACCGCACAGCTCGGTCGTTAGGAAACCGGCGGCTGCTAGCCGCCGGCATCGTCTGGTCAGTTCGGGCGACCGCCCGGTGCGAACGCGTTCAGCGTCGCGGCCTGCATGTTCTGCAGTTCGTCGTCCACGCCCGCGGCCTGGGTCAGCTGCGCGACGTTCTGCTTGGTGAAGAAACCGTCGAAATCGCCGAAGCGCTGCACGTACTCGATGATCAGCGAGGAATGCTCCGAGGCACCGGAGAAGATCTGCTTGATGCCTTCCTCGCGTGAGCCGATCACATCCAGAAGGAAACGCTTGCCCTGTTGTGCGATGGCGTTGACGACGTAGTCAATGTTTTCCACATCGCCGACCTGGCCGTCATTGACGCCGATCGCGACGTGGTGCAGCCGCGGGCCGTAGTTGCGCACGAAGGTTTCGGTCGGCGATGGCAACCGTTCCAGATGATTGACGAAATACGGCGTGTTGTTCGCCGTGAACACCTTCGCGGGGCTGTTGATCTCCTGCGGGAAGTGCACGCTCTTGGTCACATTCGTCGAGGAGTTCTGGTCGCGAATGTCGTAGGAGCCCCAGTAGTAGTAACCGGACAGTGACAGCCACTCGAGGATCGCCACTTCGCGGTTCTGCGCATAGACGCGCGTGGCCAGGTGGTCGATCGGCATCAGCAGCCGCTCGATGCCGAGCTGGGCCTGCATGGTCTTGGCGGCCTCGTACTCGGCCTGCACGTCCTCGCGGATGGTCGACATGCCGAGCGCGTAGACGCGCAGCTGATCCTCGGGCCGCTCCATGTAGGCAAGGATGTTGTGCGTGTACGGCGAGGGCTTGGTGATCGCGAGGTTGCCGGGCAGCTCAAGCTTGCGGACTTCGTCCTGATTGAAGAAGCGGAACTCGCGCTCCTGTTGCAGGCGCACGACCTCGCTGCGGTTGGTCACGCGCAGGATCTCGCCCATGTAGCGGCTGTTCGGCTTGTGCGCGCCGATCGGATAGACCTCGTTCAGACTGCGGAAGATGCCGCGCGTGTTCGGGTCCTTGACCTCGCGCACGAGCAGGTCCGGGTAGGCCATGTCGATGCGCAGCACATGCGTCCAGTGGCTCTCGCTCTCGAGCGTCACGAGGTAGTGGTAGGGCGTCATCAGGCACAGCTCGCCGACGTAGCGCACGGAATGGTCCGGGTCGACGGTGATCATCAGTGCCTCGATCTGGCCGATCATTTCGGTCAGGCCGACGCGGTCGCGCTCGGCGAGCAGGCGCTGTAGATAGCTCTCGAAGAACGGCGAGTTTTCCTTGTCGCCGTGACGCGGGAAAGAAAGCGAGTTCATGTTCGGTGGTTCCGGCTGCAATGCCCAGGTGATTGAGGTTGGGGTTTGCCCCGCGCCAGAGGGCGCAGGATTGCCGCTGAAAGTAGCAAGGATCGCGCCAGATTTGCATTGCGATGGCGCAATCAAACAGACCTGAATTTCCGGCGTTTATTGACGCCCGGGCGTGGCGCGGAAAAGCCGGCGCCGCATCGGTGCACCAAAACGATATCCGAGGCGTCACGCGCACACCAAGACGGTGCGCGGCGCGCACCCGATACCGGTCAAGAGCCCCGGCGCGCGTAGGGTGTGCAATGCGCACCATTCACGGCGGGCAGATTCGAAACGGTGCGCGATGCGCACCCTACCAGCTCCGCGGCTCGGCGGTTCAATCAGGCGATTGGTGATTCCACGGTGCGCGGCGCGCACCCGACACCGGTCAAAAGCGCCGGCGCGCGTAGGGTGTGCAATGCGCACCATTCACGGCGGGCAGATTCAAAACGGTGCGCGGTGCGCACCCTACCAGCTCCGCGTCTCGGTGGTTCAATCGGGCGATTGGTGATTCCACGGTGCGCGGCGCGCACCCGACACCGGCCAAAAGCCCCAGCGCACGTAGGGTGTGCAATGCGCACCATTCACGGCGGGCAGATTCGAAACGGTGCGCGGTGCGCACCCTACCGGCTCCGCGTCTCGGCGGTTCAATCGGGCGATTGGTGATTCCGCGGTGCGCGGTGCGCACCCTACTCGAGACCTGCGGTGCGCAGATCGTTCAGGAGTCGGTCGCGGTAGGCGGCGTCTTCAATGGGCAGGTTGGCTTCAAGGTAGCCGAGACTGATATACGGATTCAGCGCCAGCAGCTCGGTGATCTGCCAGCGCCCGTCGTCGGCACGCCCCGCGGCGACGTACGCGGCGGCGAGCCACAGGCGCACCTGCTGATAGTTCGGGTTGATCGCAACGCCGCGTTCGAAATCCGCGATCGCCGATTCCACATTTCCCAGCCGATAGTGCAGCGCGCCGCGCACGAGCAGATAGACGACCGGTATGCGCGGATTCAGGCGCGAGGCGATTTCGAAGGCCTCCAGCCCCTGGGTCGGCCGACCCGCGAAATGCAGTGTCCAGGCGCGCAGCGCATGTGCGTCCGCGTAGCCCGGGTTTACATCGATGGCAAGCCCGGTGCGCGCAAGTGCATCGGGGTAACGTCGTTCCAGCAGGTCGAGCTGACCCTGCACGAACTGCACCTGGGGCAGGTCGGCCGCCAGGGTCTCGGCACGGTCGGCGAACTCGCGCGATTCGCGCAGGGCCGCGGGCGGATCCGGATCCCAGCCGTCGATCAGCCCACGCGAGCGCATCAACGCCAACCCGGCCCAGGCGCGCGCAAACCCGGGATCCAGTTCGATGGCGCGACGGTAGGCCTGTTCGGCCAGCCGATGCTCCTCCGGCGAGCGGCGCGCGTAGTGGTCCTGACCCTGCAGAAAGGCGTCGTAGGCCTCCAAGCTGCGGCTGTAGTCGCGGGCAAGATGCAGCCGTTCGTCCGGATCGAGCTGTAAGCGCAGCGCCGTGATCACGCGCTCGACGAGTTCGTCCTGGAGCGCGAACAGCGCGTCGATCCGGCGCTCGTAACGCTCCGCCCAGAGCACCCGATCCGCACGCGCGTCGACCAGTGCCGTGTTGATGCGCAGCTGATCAGCGGCGCGCTGCACGCTGCCGCGCACCAGATACCGAACGCCGAGCCGCTCGGCAATTTCGCGCACGCCGGCCGACGATTCGCGGAACGCAAAGGCGGACTCGCGCGCGATCACCCGCAGGCCCCGGAGCTTTGCGAGATCGGTGATCAGATCGTTGGTGATGCCATTGGCGAGGTAGTCCTCACCGGCCGGGTCGCCAAGGTTTTCGAACGGCAGCACGGCGATTCCTGGCACATCACCGGCGGCCGGTGAACGCGAGAACAGATACCAGGCGAATGCCGCGACCGCCGCCGCGAGCATGATCAGGGCCAGGAAGGCGGACGACACCCGGCGTCGTGAGACTCGTTCCGGCGATACAGCCCGCGCCGGCTGCGCCTCGGCGCCCGACAGCTCGTGGACCTCGGCGACCAGCCGATAGCCGGTCTTCGACACGGTCTCGATGTACTCGCCGTCGCGCCCGGCATCGCCGAGCACCCGGCGCAGCTTCGCGATCGCGTTCGCCAGCGCGCCATAGGCGACAAAACGACCGCCCCAGACCTCGCGCTCGAAGTCGTCACGCGTCACGACCGTGCCCGGCTGCCTGGCCAAAAGCAGCAGCACGTCCATGACCTTCGGTTCGAGCCGCTCGGTGCGGTCGTCGCGGTGCAGGCTCAGCATCGCGGCGTCGACCGTCCACTCGCCGATTCGCAGCGTTGTGCCGCGAGCGGATGCGGCCGATTCAGCCATGAGACCCCGCGCGCCCGCACGGGCGCGAGTCTGTTAAGTGTCTGATTTTCAACTTCGTGAAAGAAAAGTGATGAATACAGTCGCGTTTCGTTAAGACCGCGCGTGCGCTCGCCGCTACAACGGATTCACGAACAGCATAGTGGAGACCCGCCATGAAACGCCGAAGCTTTCTTCAGACCACCGCCGGCTCGCTGGCCCTGACCCTGCCGGGTCTCGGTGGCCTGCTGTACACCCCGGTCGCAACCGCCGGACCGACCGAGACGATGCTCGCGGCCGAATCCCTGGATGCCGCGATGCGCGCCGTGACCGGCGACGTGGCGCCCCGGCCCGACCCGCGCGTCGAGATCGACGCCCCGGCGATCGCTGAGAACGGTCGCAGCGTGCCGGTCAAAATCCGCTGCACGCTCGACGGGGTTCGTGCGCTGTACCTGTTCTCGGAGAAAAACCAGAACCCCGGCGTTGCCCGCTTCGCGCTCTCCGCCGAACTGGCTCCGGTGGTCAAGACGCGCATCAAGATGGGCGGCACCGGGCGTGTGATCGCGCTCGCCGAGCTCGACAGCGGATTCCTGATGGCCGAACGCATGGTAACGGTTACCTCCGGCGGCTGTAGCTGAAGGCAGACACCACAGGAGAACACCATGAACGACACAAAGCCCGCCTACAAACTCCGCATCAGACGCCGCGGCGACACGGCCGAACTGCGGCTGCTGCTTGCGCACCCGATGGAGACCGGCGCACGAAAGGACACCGTCACGGGTGCGCGAATTGCGCGTCATTACATCCGCGAACTTCGCATCCGGCGTAACGGCGCGGAGATCTTTTCCGCGGACTGGAACTGGGGCATCGCGGCCGATCCCTACCTGGCACTGGAGCTACGCAAGGCCAGCGACCGTGACCGCATCGAACTCGAGTGGACGGATGATCGCGGCCATGTCGAACACGGGATCCAGACCCTGTCCTGACCGACGGCGCGACTCCCATGTCCCGTCAAGTACGGATTCGCATCGCCAGCCCTGCGATAGTCCTCGGCATGCAGGCGTCCGACGACAATGAATTTCCGACCGCGGAACGTCCGGAGTGTTTCGTGCGGGCTTTCTCGAACTTCTTCCACGGCTGCAAGCCGTTGAGAATGAAAGAAAACAAAAAATGACACTTTTTCGTTTTCGCTGCTCTGGCAATCCGGGACGGATTGATCAGAGCTTCCTGAGAATTTCAACCGCCTGCTAGGAAATATTCGCAGGCGGTTCACCGCACCTGCAGAACTCTTCGGCCTCGTCCTCGATATCCAGCAGCTGATCGGCTTCCCAGCCGGCCTGACCTTCGACGACATCCTTGTAGTCGGTATCCGGAACGACCACGTCTTCGGTCTTTTCGTCGGAATATCCGCTGCCGTCATGGCAGGTGATCTCATATTCGATGTGATAGGTGATCTCGAGCGTGCCGTTACCCGGAACGAAGGCATGGTGCCAGCCGTTGTAGGTGATGGAATAGCACTGGGTATCGATCGACTCGATCGAGCAGTTGCAGTTCGGATGCGGCCGCGCGGGCTGGCTCGTGTACGTACCCTCGCGTGCGTCGCACAACTCGTCACCGCCGGTGCTGACAAATCGGTAGCCGTGGACGTCGTCACTCATACTGAACTCCGTCAGTCGGTCG
Organism: Chromatiales bacterium; assembly: GCA_020445605.1. Classification (NCBI taxonomy): domain Bacteria; kingdom Pseudomonadati; phylum Pseudomonadota; class Gammaproteobacteria; order Chromatiales; species Chromatiales bacterium. The sequence goes on along the minus strand of JAGRGH010000040.1, from coordinate 164,491 downwards.
CGTTGAACAACGCGATGCGGTTCTGCAAATCATCATTGTCGGTCACCGGGCCGGCGACCTCGGGATGGGCCTTGAGCAGGCGACGAAAGCGACGCATGGTCGGCATGGAACGGCTTGTGATTCGCGAGCGCTGCAATGCGCCCCGCTTGCAAAGGAACCGATCGTGCCAGTTCACCGGCCCCTCGCCGAGCGACTCGAGCCGGACCTTGTAGGTGCGCACCAGCTGCCGGCCCCGACTCACGGCGACAAACTCGGAGTACAGCTTTGCATGGATGCCGTCGCTGTACAGGCGCTGGACGGTGAGCACGTCACCCTCGCGCAGGTCCGCTTCGGAGTAGGTCTTGGAGGTGACCGGCAGAAGATGCGCGAGTTCGACCACATCGCCGTCGTATTCATCGAGTTCGCTGGCCGCGAGGCTTTCGGGGCCTATCCGAAAAACCGGCAGATTGATCGCGCGATGATCAAACGAAACTGACGGCCCGGTGAACTGCGCAACGGAACCGTCCGGCATCGTGGCAAGCAGGATGTGGCTGGCGGCGGCCGGAATGCCGACGAGATTGAAACGCCCGCGCGCATCGGTCACACCGCGCACCGATGCGATGCTGACTTCGGCACCGGCGACCGGATGACTGTCGGTGTCGAGCAGCGTTCCGCGTACGAGGCCGGTGTGGTGCAGCCGGGTCGCCTCGCGAAGGATCCCAAAGGCCGTGCGCTCCGCGGGCTCGACAAGCAGATCGCCGGCTGAGGACGCTTCGAGAAACTGATCGACGCCCATGCCGGCGAGCCGCTCGATTGAATCTGCGCCCGCGGCAATCAGCGCAACAGACATCGCCGGCGTCACGCCTTCGATCTGCAACAGCTCGGCCTGTCGTTGCCAGTTGTAGGATTCGGCGTCCGAAGCGAGATCATCAACGATCTGCTGCAACCGCGCCACGCTGACCCGCAGCAGGTCGGCGACGGAGTACAGATCGAAATCGTTCAGGCGCGCCAGCGTGACCGGACCGATGCCGTTGATCCGGTCGGCCGGTTGTTCCATGGATGCGGTCATGTGTTCATGATCGCGATCGCTGGTGTCGAATGCAAACCGTTCCAGCCTGACCCATTCAGGATGTTTCCATCAGGCCCTGTCAGCTTCCAAGCCAGACCAACACCAGCCCGGCCGCCCCGAGCAGGAGGCTGAGACGATCGCGCAGCACGAACAGCACGGGGTCGTCGTTCAACTCATCGCGGTGCGCCAACAACCAGATACGGGCGGTCAGGTACATCACGATCGGGCAAAGCAGCCATAGCCAGCGCGGCTCGGTGTAAAGCGCCGAAACAGCCTCGCTGTTCAGGTACAGCGCGAGAATCAACACCGAGGTCTGCGCGCTGGCGACCCCGAAGTGCATGAGCGCGGCCAGATCCCCGACACGATAACCGCGCCCGGGTGCGGACAATGCCTGCTGCCCACTCAGCCGGGCAATTTCCGTATACCGCTTTGCCAGCGCGAGACTGGTGAACAGGAACATCGAGAACGCCAGCAGCCAGAACGACAGCTCGATTCCGGTCGCCACGCCACCGGCGATGATGCGCAGGGTATAGAGCGCGGCAAGCGTGATGATGTCGACCAGCGCGAGCCGTTTCAGGGCGAGCGAGTACGCCACGGTCAGGAGGTAGTAGATCAGCAGTACCAACAGGAACCCGGCCGGCAGCAACAGCCAGGCGCCTACGAAGGCCAGCACCAGCAGAGCGAACAGGTAGAACACGGCATGCTGAATCGACAGCAGGCCGGCCGCGATCGGACGAAGCCGTTTCGTGGCATGCAGGCGGTCTTCGCGCAGATCCAGCAGGTCATTGAGTAAATAGACGCTTGCCGTACAGAGTCCGAACACCACAAACGCCGTGGCCGCCGTGGCGAGCGTGCCGTGCGCGAGCAGCTGGTGTGCCGTGATCACCGGCACAAACACCAGCAGGTTCTTGACCCACTGATGCAGACGGATCGCGGTCGGAAACGCTCGCAGACCGTTGCGCTTTTCGGTTGTGAAAGTCCGGATCGGTCGCGAGAAGCCGTGCAGCGCACCGCGGGCCGCAAGGCTCGGGTTCACGGCGACGATTTCGCGGGCGGCCTCCCATATCGGCACGTCGGCGGATGTGTTGCCGGCGTAGGAGAATCCGCCGGGACACTGTGCGCGAATCGCTTCCAGCTTGCGTGATCCCGACAGGTTGACATCCGGACCGCTCGCGAGCACGGCGTCGAACAGGCCCAGGTGTTCCGCGACGCGATTTGCGTGCGTGGCATTTGCAGCCGTTGCCAGAACGAGTTCCCGGCCGCGCGCCTTTTCGTTACGCAGGTATTCGAGAAATTCCTGCTGATAGGGAAGCGTCGTGTAGTCGATCTCGACGCGGGCGGCGATCTCGTGTTTGAGCGCGGCCTTGCCCCCGTACAGCCACGCCGGCAACGCGAACAGCGAAGACGGGCTCGACTTCAGCAGGGAAAACAGCGCCTCGTACAGAAGGTCCGTCTGCACCAGGGTCCCGTCCATGTCGACGCACAGCGGTTCAACACCGGGCCGCGTTTCGTCAGTCGTGGAGGTCATGGACTTGCCGGGTGACTCGGATCGATGCCCTGGCTGCTTGCGCCATGCGCGATTGTCCAACACGCGGCACAAAGAAAAAACCCGGCGCGGCGGCCGGGTCGTTTCTGGCCGGAGCGAGACCAGCCAATTCAGGCAGGCCCCAGCGGGCCACGCGCAACGGCCGTCACCTGTCGCCGTCGGGCACTGCGAGCAGGTCGCAGAAGTCGCCCGGGCGCAGCTTCGTGGACGGATTGTCGTCGCAGGTTCCACGATAGGTGCCCGCCCCGCCGTTGATCGCCGGTCCGACCGGTGCGCCGCCGTTCACACAGCTGCCGATCATGTAGCCGGACTGGGCCTGGATCGATGTGATCGCATGCGGCACCTGCGCGGCATTCTCGACCGTCCAGCAGACCGGCACGTCGGACGGCGGCACAAGGTAAGCCCCGCCGGAGTTGAACTCCAGCAAAAGGTTGAGCGATGCACGGGCGTCGCTGATCAGCTTGACGCCGCCGGAGCCCGTCGCCAGCGCAGTGACGCCGAGCGCCATGACGAAGAAGCCGGAACGCTCGCCGGTCGGGCGCTTCAGCAGGCGAAACGCAACCACGGCAAGCAGCATCGCCAGGGCCACAAGGACGTAACCCCCGGAGGCAGGCACGGCGAACGAGGTCGGCTCATAGATGATCAGGGCGGCGCCACCGTTGCCGCCGTTGGCCGGCCCCGCGAACACCGGCAGGACGGCGCAGAACGTAACGGCCGCGGCACACAGTCGTGCGGATGATTTCAGGATGTTCATGGCGCTGGGTCCCCCTTGTTTAGGAAGCTCTGATTAATCCATCCTAGATTAACAGAGCGACGAAAACGAAAAAGCGCGGTTTTTCGTTTTCATACATTTTCAATGGCTTGCGCACATTGAAAATGGTGGCACGTCCCTGTGCCACGGGAAACTCTGAATTGATCAGAGTTTCCTTTATATCGAGCGAGCGGCAAGGCTACCGCATTCGTGTTTACGGGTCACCTGAGGTGGCGCCGTACGCCATGCCCTGGCCGGCGGTTGAAACGACCAATGCTCCGGGGCCTGTCGGATCAGCGCTGCGCGCTCTGGTCGAACACCTGTACGGCCTTCTTCCAGCGCCAGCGTTGCAGTTGCGCGTCCTGCTTGTGACCGCCTTCGAGCACGAGTTGCAGCGTACCTTCCATGCGGAAACGCTGGGTTTCGGAATCCAGTCGCATGGCCTCCTGCCCGTCGCGGTCGAAAAACAGGATGGCCGGACTGTACGAGAGCCCCAGCGCCTCATACCACTGCGCCGGACTCATCAAGCCGCCGTCCGGTGTGCGGATGCGACTGACTGTGTCGGTCGCATCCAGCTGAATGCTGTCGAACTCCGTCATCAGGCGCCGTACCGACCGGTCTGACAGAACGCGCTCGTGCAAGCGCTGGCAGGCCTCGCAGCCCGGAGACTCGAAAACCACCACGAGCGGACGCTCCGCCGCGAAGGCCGTGCGATCGAGCATGTGCGGTGGGCGCTCGAACAGCTCGTCGTCGCGGATGATCGGTGTCGGCGCGGGAAGCGGGGTGGCTTCAACACGCGCCAGATACTGGCGCAAAGGTTCGCGGTCGTAGTGTCCGCCCTCCAGATAGTCGAGCACCTCGCGGAAGCGTTCCGCCGGATAGTAGCCGACGATCTTGAGCATGCGACGCCCTTGTGCGCCGTAGAAGATCAGCGTGGGCGTGAACGCGGCCTCGTTTGCCGTTGCGTAGTCCCGCACGGAAGACCGGTTGCCCTCGGGGTCGATCATCGGACTGTCGTCCATGATCTCCAGACCAACGACATCGAATGCCGACTGCACACGCCTGCGGACGTCCGGAATTTCGAGCACCTTGTCGATGAACGCCTTGCAGTAGCTGCAGCGACGCGTGCTCAGAAAAACCAGCAGCCCCGTCTTGCCGCGCTCGGTCGCCGTGGCGAGGTCCTCGCGCAGATCCAGGAAACTCGGCTCGAACCACAGCGGAAAATGCACATCGGTGAAAACGTCCTCGGCGAAATTTTCATCGCCGGCAGGAAGCGCACCCGGCGCCTGGACGGACTGGATGCGAACCGACAGCAGCGTCGCCAGTTCTGCGTCCTGACCGCGCCTGGCCCAGTCTTCGGCGGTGTTGCCCTGGTAATCACGAAAGTCGACCCGTGCCCCGGCCTTCAGGAGCAGGCGCACGACGTCGCGACGGCCCGCGCCGGCCGCCTGCATCAGCGGCGTGACGCCGCCGGAGTTGCGGATGTCGACGTCGGCACGGGCCGCCAGCAGCTGCCGCGCAATCCCGATGGTTACGCCCACGGCGTGGTGCAGCGGCGCACGACCGAGAAAGTCGTTGATGTCAGGCGAGGCACCGGCGTCCAGAAGCATCCGCACGGCCTGCTCGTTCCCGGTTTCGACCGCGAAACTCAGCGCCGTGCGACCGGCGTTGTCGCGGGGGTTGGGGTTCTCGCCGGCGGCGACAACCGAACGAAGCGTGGCCAGGTCGCCCGTTCGGACGGCGTCATGCAGGGGCGACCCATCGGTGGACCCGAAGGCGACCGGGGCGATCGACAGCCCCAGGACCAGCAACAGTGTTCGAGTGCCGATCCGGCCGGAAGCGAGAATGCTCGTGGTATTCATCGTTGGACTCCGCGTGATTCAAGGTTCATGCACGAAGTCTTTGCCATAGCGCCGAAAGAGTCTTAACGGAAACAGTTCCAAAACATCTTCTTATTTTGTAGACGCAACCATTTCAGAGGGTTGCAGCCCGGCGTATGGCCCAGCCTGCAATCGACCGCGGAGCGGCTCGGGGCAGGGTCAACCGGTCGATGCAGGCCGCGACGTCTGTTTGTTTGGCGATGTCACGATGCAAGCCAAACGACCACGTTGACAGGGCCTGGGGCGCGGGATTAAATCTGGCGAGCTCGGTCAGATCGTTCGCGCTGCATGCATCAGAACCGCCACCTGTTGCCCCATCTCCTGCTGGCGTTCACCGCCTGGCTGGTGGCCAACCCGTCGCCTGCGGCCAACCTCTACCTGAGCCTGGGCTCAGGCGGCGACAGTTACTATTCGCGCGGGCTCGACTTCGATTCGCCCATGGGTGACCTGCCGTTGATTTTCAGGGCGGGTGTGTTTCAGGGGGTGAGCGGTGGCGATGTGAGTATGCAGTCGCTCAGCGCTGGGCTCGACTGGCAGATCAACGATGTCGTTTCGGTCGGGGCGACGGCCAGTCGCATTGACGACGACGTCTTCAGAATGGACGGACTGGAGGCGTCGGCATCGTTGAGCCTGAACCCGCTTTGGGGTTCAAAGCTCACGACGGCATTGAATCTTGATTACGGCGAGATGGACTACGCGCCGGATACCACTCGCAACCTTCCGGCCAGCCTGCTCGCCCGCCTGCCCCGGCAGAGTCACTATGCGATCGGTCTGACACAGAATCTCAGCGAGAGCGTCTATGTCTACGCCTCGTACACGGACTACGACTACACCAATGACCCGGCCGCGCTCGCCCAGGCCGTGGCGACGGCCTTTCTGAGCAGGCGCCGGTTGCCACCGAATCCGGCATACACGGTTGCCGCGTTTCCCAAGGACACGCTCTCGACCGCCGTGGGCTGGCAGGCAGACCCGCGATTCGCCCTCAGTGCGTCGTATTCCGAATCGAAAACGGCGATCGGCCAGGACCTGCGCAGCGCTGCGCTTGGAATGACCTACTACGCCGACACGTTCCACGTGGGGATCACGCTCACCAACAGCCGCAGCTCCAGCATCAAGACCCCCGGCGGCCTTACGCTCTCGCCAGACAGCGACGACAACTACCTGGACCTTTCGGTCGGTTGGTATCTATGAGCTTGCGACAACCCGCGACAATCGCTGCCGACTCAATGAGCATGCCGCGAACCGACGAACCAACCTCACATCTACCTGGGCTCAAGCCATGAAACATTCCATCGGTCTTTCCTGCCTTGCGGCCGCGCTGCTTGCGACCACCTCGGCAAGCTTCGCCAATCCGCGGGATATTCCGCCGGAGGATCGACAGCAGGATCTGGGCGGCGACATTACCTACGTTCCGGAAATGTCCTATCCAGATTCGAACGAGACCGACCCCTGGGTGATCGATAATCGTACCGGGGAGGCCGCGAACTGTAATACCCAGCCGCAAAAGTGCCGTGAGCTGCTGGAGCGCAAGGACCGGGATGCGGGCAGCTCGTCAGCGTCTAGCAGCAGCAGCGGCAGCGCATCGGGCGGCGGAAGCTCTTCAAGCAGCGGCGGCGGGTCGAGCAGTAGTGGCAGCGCATCCAGCGGCGGTGAATCCAGCGGCGGCAGCGCCCCCAGCAGTGGCGGAGGTGGCGGTGGAGATGACAGCAGCGAGAGTTCCATGTCGACCGACGGTACGCAGGGCCCAAAACTGCGCCGCATGAAGCGCGCCCTGGATTCCGACCCCGCCACGGCGACGCTCAACAATCCACCGGGCACCGGTGGCCAGCCTTCCGGCATGACGGCGCCAGACGTCAATACGCAGAACCCTGCACAACCCACGATGCCATCGGCCGGCACCGCGCCGAAGGTCAAGGTGCCGAACACAGGCCGCCCCATTCAACGCCAGCCGCAGCTGCGTCAGCGCGTTCCGTAACCGGGCAGGACCGCGCCGGGTTCAGGAATGTCACCGCCAGCGCCAGCAATGCCGGAAGTACTCGATGCCTGGGAACGGACGACGTTCCCAGGCGTTCTGTGTAATGCCATCCGGCGCATGAACGCGGATCTGCTGCCGCTGCAGGACGGCCTGCGCGCATCGAGCATGGTGGCGGACGAGCCCATCGAACCGATGTTCATCGCGGCGCATGCCGATGGCGGGCACATTCACGCCCGCGTGGGTGTTTCGTATTTCGGCATCACCGGCGGGTGCAGCTGCGCGGACGACCCGACCCCCACACCCCTGCAGGCGGAGTACTGTGAGCTGGTCGTTACCATCGACCGGACCGACGCCAGCGCACGGGTACGACTGGCCGGGGACTGACAGACAGGCGTCAGGCGTTGGGGCATCAGGAAATCCGCGCCCGTCTCGTATACTCATTGCTGCCACGCCCGCCAGCGACCAGGAACCCCGTTCCGACCACCAGGAGCCCAGACCGTGAAGATGCCTGCCACCTTTTCGCGCCCCGCCCTTGCGGCAACCGCCAGCGCGCTTGCGTTCGCCTGCGTTTCGAGCGCGGCCGCGGAGCCACGCGAGTTTCCGGTCGACAAGATCAGCGAACACGTCTACGTGATCCATGGACCGACCGAATTCCCGAACAAGGCGAATGCGGGTTTTATGAACAATCCCGTGATTGTCGAGACCGCCGACTCGCTGGTCGTCATCGATCCGGGTTCGGGGCAACCCTCCGGCGAGATCGTGCTGCGTGCGGCGTCCAGTATCAGCAAGAAACCGATCAGCCACGTCTTCAACTCGCATGTGCATGGCGATCACTGGCTGGGCAACGACACCATCCGGAAGGCCTACCCGAACGTCGAGGTCCACGCGCACCCGAAGATGATCGAAGAGGTGAAGGCGGGTGCCGACACCCAATGGCTCGGGCTGATGTCGCGCATGACCGAGGGCGCAACCGACGGCACGCAGGCGATGATTCCGACCCATGCACTCAGCGATCAGCAGACGCTCATGATCGGCGGGCTGAGCTTCCGGGCACACCTGACCGAGCATGCCCACACGCGCACGGACGCCATGATCGAGATCGTCGAGGACCGCGTGATCGTGCTCGGCGACAACGGTTTCAATCAACGCTTCGGCCGCATGGACGATGGCAGCTTTCGCGGCACGCTGAAGAACTGCGCGAACATGCTCGGGCGGGACTTCGCCGCATATGTCCCGGGTCACGGGCCTTCCGGTCCGGCGGAATCGGCACTGGCGCCCTACTGCCATTTCATCGAGCGCGTGTACAGCGCGGCCGGCAAGGCAGTCGAAACGGGCAGGGCGGACTTCGAGATCAAGCCGGAACTGCACGCCGAGCTCACGGGATTCCACTCGTGGCCCGGCTACGAGGAGGAATTCGGGCGCAGCATTTCGCTCGCGATCCTTGAGGCGGAACGCGCCAGTTTCGAATAGCAGGCAGCGATGGCGAGACGGAGAAGTCCCGCCCGAAAATCCGGACCGCAGACGGTGAACTGATTGCAGGTTGGAAACGGCCCAGCGTGGGCCGCTATCACGATCGGTCAGGACTCGACCGCAAGTTCGATCGGGTGCGGCCGTTCGATGGCGTAGCCCTGCGCATAGTCCACGCCGATACGCTCGAGTTCGGCGAGAATCGCCGGGGATTCAACCCATTCCGCTACGGTCTGGATGCCCAGCACCCGCGCGATCTGCACGACGGACTCCACGATTGCGCGGTCGAGCGGATCACTCAGGACATCGCGCACGAAACTGCCGTCGATCTTCAGGTAGTCGATCGGCAACTGCTTCAGGTAGGTGTAGGAGGACAGCCCGCTACCGAAATCGTCCAGGGCAAACCGGCATCCCAGGGCCTTGATCTGGCGCATGACCCGGGCCGCGGTCGCAAGGTTGTGGATCGCCGCCGTTTCGGTCACCTCGAAACAGATGCTGGACGGCACGATCTTGTGGCGCTCCAGCTCGCCACGCACCAGCCCCACCAGATCCGCCTCGTTCAGCGATGCACCGCAGAGATTGATTGCGTACACCGTAAAGACGTCGGACGGCGTTGCGGCAATCGTGCGAAAAGCCGTGCGAATGACCCAGCGGTCGATCTCCGGCATGAGGCCGAAACGCTCGGCGGCCGGAATAAAGGCATCCGGACCAATCGCACCGTCGTCCGCCGCATCGAGACGCAGCAGCAGCTCACAGTGCCGTTCGCCATTGCCGATCGGCTCGATGCGCTGGCAGTGCAATGCAAACCGGTCGTGGCTCAGCGCATCGCGCAGCTGTGGTACCCAGCGCATCTCGTCGCGCCGGCGCGCGAGTTCGGAATCGCCAGGCCGGTACAGGTGCACGCGGTTGCGACCGCGTTCCTTCGCGGTGTAACACGCGATGTCCGCGTCGCTCAGCACCGCACCGATTTCCGGGCCGTAACCATCGAGCGGCACCACGCCGACACTGGCGCCGACCGCAAACGATCGCCCCTGCCAGATGAATCGATGGCCACGGATCGTCGAGCGCAGGCGGTCGCCAAGCCGCAGGGCCGCGTCGACGTCGCAGTTCAGCGCCAGCAGCGCGAATTCGTCGCCACCCAGCCGCCCAAGCGTGTCGCCCTCGTTGACGACGGTCCGCAACTCATCGGCAAGCTGGGCGAGCAACGCATCTCCGGCGGCATGTCCACAGGTGTCGTTGACGACCTTGAACTGGTCGAGGTCCAGATACAGCAGCGAATGCCGACGATCGACGACGGTGTTTTCGCCCAGTGCCGCGCGCAACCGGCGCTCGAATTCGCTGCGGTTGACCAGACCGGTCAACGCATCATGGGTCGCCTGCCATTCCAGTTCGGACTGCAGGCGCATCTGCGCGGTGACATCTGAAACGATCAGCATCACGCCGGTGATCCCGCCATCGCGATCCCGCAGCGGCGCGATGGACTCCTGGATGTCCGTGCCGACGCCGTCGCGATTCACCAGCGTGCGAAACGCCGGCGTGCGCGGACCGGAGATGCCCGCTAGCACCTCGTTGATGAACCCGTCGCCCTTGATGGAACCGTCGCGGCCGGTGACGCGGTAGACCTCCGACAGCGCCGTCCCGCGTGCCTCGTCCAGACTGTAGCCCGTCAGCGACTCGGCGACCGGATTCATGAACTCGATCGTGCCATGCCCATCGGTCGTGATGATCGCGTCGCTGATCGACGCCAGCGTGATCTGTGCGCTTTCCTTCTCGGCACGCAGCGCCTCGGTGTCGCGTGCGCGTTGAATCGCGAGGCCCGCGATCGCCGCGCTGGACTGAAACGCGAGTTCATCGCGCGCGTGCGGCTCGATTGCATCGCGAAACGACAGCGCAAAGGTGCCCAGCACCGTGCCGTCGTCGTCGAAGATCGGCATCGACCAGCAGGCACATATCCCGAACGCCAGCGCATCGTCGCGCAGCGCGCCCCACAGCGGATCGTCGCCTTCGCTCGAGACCAGCACGGCTTCGGCCCGCGCGGCGGCGGTGCTGCAAGGGGTGTGACCGTCCGCCACGGGCAGGCCGATCAGCCTGCCGGCAAACTCCGGCGGCAGCGACGGGCCCGCGAGCAGATTCAGGACGCCTTCGCGGTGTTCGAAACGCATCACCGACGCAACCGCGCCATTGATCTGTTGCTCGATATCACGACACAGCTCGTCGAGCACGCGCACCAGATCATCGCCGGCGGCGATGCGCCCGAGCACGCGCATCTGCGCGAGCACGCGGCGCTCCTCGCGCCAGCGTTCGAGTTCCGACGCAATGCGCCGCGCGAACAGTTCCAGCAGCGGGCGCATCCATGGCCGCTCCCCGATCGGCGCATCGCTTGCGACGACGACGATGCCCACCGGTTCGCCACGCGCAGACAACAGCGCCGTACCCATGTAGCCGCGCACGGCCAGTTGGGCAGCCAGCCAGTCAGCCGGATAACGATCGACGACCCGGTCTTCGACGACGATCGTGCCCAGCACGAACGCCTCTGCGCAGGGCGTGCCCTCGAGTTCGTACTCGACCGGTTGTGCGAACCCGGACCCGGTCCAGATGGCACGCGCGCGCATGCGTTTTCGAGACGGATCGGCGTAGCTCGCGATCATCGAGTAGCGGGTCGAAAACGCCTCGGCCAGCGTTCTTGCACAGCTTTCGATGTAGGCCTTTTCATCGTCGGCGTTGATGCCCGCCAGTGCGCGAATCGCGGTTTCCACGCGCTTGCGCTCGGTGATGTCGCGCACCAGACCGACGAACCGGCGGCCGCTGCCGGTGCTGATTTCGGTAACGGTCAGATCGACTTCGATCGGTGTGCCGTCGCGGCGCACGGCCGGTAGTTCACGCAACGGCCGACCGATGATGTGCGCAATGCCCGTTTCGCGATAGCGCGCGAGATAGCCATCGTGATTCGCAGCCTCGCGCTCGCGCATCAGTCGTGAAATGTTTGTGCCAACCAGTTCGGCAGGCGCGTAGCCGAACACCCGCTCGGTCGCCGGGTTCGCCGATTCAACCGTGCCGAATTCATCGATCACGATCAGGCAGTCGTGCACGGTCTTCAGCACGGCGCTGATGGTGCGCTCGCTGCGCAGCAACTCCGAAACATCCTGCAGGTAGAGATTTGCACTGCGCCGGTCGCCGCTTTGCTGCAAGGTGAGCAACCAGTCGCGGCCGGCGGCATGATACTGGTGGGTCGCCTGTGCCGATGGCGCACCGGCCGCCTGATCAAACAACGCGGGAAGGTTCCCGGGCAGCAGCGCCGAAGGCGCGTCTGCATAGTTCTTCGTCGCCGGGTTCGCGTGCAGGATGGTGCCGCCCGCGCCAACCCGCAGAACGGGATTGGGGCTGAGCCGCGGATAGTCCGCCAGCTCGCGGTTTTCCACGTAGCTGCGGCGCAGACTGATTGCGCCCCAGACCAGCAACAGCCCCGCCACCAGCGCGAAGGCAAGCAGGAACCGACGCAGCTGGACCGCCTCGGCATGCTGACGCAGATCGGCCTTCTGAACGGCCGCGGCGATTTCAACCAGGTTGCGCTCGGGCTCGAGATCGAAGATGGCCGCGACCAGGCGATCGCGCTCGGAGCCGGTCTCGAGCAGCTTGCCGACATGCAGCCGAACGTCTCGGGCCGCCTTTTCGAGCTGTGGTGAGAGCGCCGAAAAATTGAACGCGACCAGCTCCGCGTACAGTGCCTGCGCGCGATCCCGCGCTTCTGCGTCAGAGGCACTCAACTGCGACAACACGGCGGCGTACAGTTCATCCAGAACGGCGTCCACCCGCCGGATGTCGTCGCCCGACTCGTCACGCGCATGCTCAAAGGCCCGGGCAACCGTCGGCAGAAATATCAGGGAATTGAGGTGGACGGCGTTCGCGCTCAGGAAGTCCTCGACCATGCGCACGAGCGCTGCGTTGTCGGCAGCGAGCCGTGCAATGAACTCTTTGGCAGCGCCGCGAAGCATCAGATCCGATTGCGCGGCCAACTCCGTGCGCAGGTCCTGTGTATCGGACTCGATTTCAGCGAGTGTATGCAGCAAGGAGTCATAGTTGCGCAGCAGGCCGTCGCGCGCACGCAGCACATCCTGCCGGAGCGTCGCGTAGTAGGCTCGCACGTGTTCGACCTGGGCGCGCAGATCGATCTGCACATCATCCGCACCGGCCGTTCGTGCGTAGTCTGCGGACCACAGCGCGGCAACGACGCACAACACTCGTGGCAGCCGGCAGTGCAACACGCCTGCGGCCTTCATCGACGGCTCACCATCGCACCGTCGAACTCGCCCGTCAGGGTTTGCAGAAATGCATGGATGTCGTCGACATCCTCGAGCTCGAGCGCGCGGCCCAGTTGGTGTTCCGCCATTTCGTCAATGACATCCTTCAGCCGTGCGATCGAACCGTCGTGCAGATACGGGGCGGTCTCGGCGACGTTGCGCAGCGACGGCACACGGTAGACGAATCGGTCCTCCTCTCGCCCGGTCACCATGAATCGGCCAAGGTCGGCGCCGCTCGGCGCGGCAGACCGCTGCGCCGGCCCCGGCGTGAAGATTCCAAACCGGGCGAACACGTTGCCGCCGATCATCTGCCCCTGGTGACAGGCAATGCAGCCGAAACGCTTGAACTTCTCGTAGCCGCGCAGTTCGCGGGCGTCGAGCGCGGCATCTTCGCCGCGCAGCCAGCGGTCAAACCGCGCGTTGGGCGTAATCAGCGAACGTTCGTAGTTCACGAGCGCATCGAGCAGGGTGGTCGGCGTCAGGCCCTGGCCCGGATAGGCCTGAGCAAAGCCCTGCCGATAGCCAAGGTCTTCGGAAATCCGCGCCACGGCCGCCTGCGGGGTGCTCGCCATGTGGCGCGGATTCGCGATCACTGACGCCGCCTGTTCGGCGAGCGAGGAAAACGCCCCGCGCCAGGTGAAGCGGTACAGAAAACCCACGTTGAAGATCGTCGGCGTATTGATCTGGTCCGGCGCACCGGAGTTGGTCGCAGAGCGTTCGCGCCCGTCCGCCCCGGCACGATCCAGGCGGTGGCAGCCCGCACAGCTCATCTGTCCGCTGGCCGACAGGCGGGAATCGCCAAACAGGCGCTCGCCCAGGGCGACCCTCGCTGCATCGAGTTGCACACTCGTCGGCAGCGGTTCGATCGGCTCGTTGCGCGGGGTCTGCGCAGGCGCGGCCGGAACCGCCAGCAGCATGGCGAGACCGGCCGCGATCCGCGCCCGCCGGCGGACCAGACTCATGTCCGCAGCTCCGGCCAGCGGCCCAGGCGCACCCACGGTCCCTCGCGGCCATGGATCAGGCGCCGCCAGAGCGTCCGGGGGCTGGAGTCGAACACGACTTCGGCCGTGGCGGAACCCGCAAGCCAGCGACCATCGGCGAGTTCGCGGGCGAGTTGCCCGGCGCCCCAGCCGGCATAACCGAAAAAATACCGCAGCGCCGGGCGCGCCGGCGCAGCGACGAGCCGGTCGAGCAGTTCGGCATCCTCGCTTGCGTAGACATCGTCGACGACATGCATCGCGCCACCCGCCGTGCCGGCATCGGCGCGAAACAGATACATCAAATCGCCGCCGAATACCGGGCCGCCGAGGTACAGCGGCTCGTCCACGGCAGCGAGCACCGGATCGTCGGGAAAGAACTTTTTCAGCGGCACCGGCGACGGCCGGTTCAGCACGAGCCCGAGCGTGCCCCAGTCATTGTGGCGCACGATCACCACGACACTACGGCGAAAATTGGGATCGTCGGCCGAATCTGCCGCAATCAGCAGCAACCCGGGCGCAACCTCCGGTGCAGCGGCATGCGCGCCGGCGACGGAAAATCCCAGCGCACACGCAACGCCCAGCCAGCGGGCCACACGCGCTGAGTGGCGGGCTGCGTGCAGGCTTCGCATGCGCGCCGGCCCCCGTCAGCGCGGAATCTGGAAACGCTTTGGCGGCGAGCGCGATTCGATGATCGCGCCGTCGAGCCTCAGCAGGCGACGCACCTGCACATAGGCCGGGCCGGGCGGCTCGTTGAGCCGGATCCGCGCCGACAGCGGACGCCACTCGGCGCCCTCGAAATCCGCCGAACGGCCGATACGCACCTCGTCCGCCGGCCCGTTGAACTCGAGCATCAGCCAGGCGCCTTCCGCCGCAGGTTGCACGATCGCATTGACGACCTGCAATCCGGCGTCGGCGGCGCGCGCCGGCAGCGTTGGGCGCGGCTGCTCGGGTCCCGGACACTGCGGGCCGAAGCCGCCCTGGACCATGACCAGCCGAACGCGGCGATCGAATCCGGCCGGCGCGAAGCGTTGCACGATGCCGCGATACCCGGACAGCGAAACGGTGATGTCCACCGGCGCACGCGGCAGGTCGTCAAACACCGCAAGGGCGTCGTCGCCGGTGATCCGGGCACCGAACTGCCGAACATCACCGGCGGTACCGGCACAGACCGCCGCGCCCGGGAGCGCGGCACCGGCCCGGTCGAGGACCTCCACTTCGAACCTCGCGGCGGCCGGGGCACCGGCGTACAGCACGCCGGACGCAAGCACGGTTACGGCCGTCCAGTCGCGGACAATCAGGCGAAAATCCGTCATCAGCACCGCCAGTCCCAAGGTTGCTCGCAGATGAGCAACTTTAGCAGGCGGGCGCGCGGCGATTCTGCGCAGGCGCCCGCGATTCCGGGCAAGGGCACACGGCGGTCCCGGGCAAGTCACCCGCGCCGGCAAAATTGCTGTGGCGCTCACGGGTCGATTACCGGTAACGTGCGCGGTTGATTTGTGAATCCGGCAATCGTCATCCCGGGCGGCACGCGGCCTTCGCGTCCGCACGACAGGTCCAGATCCTAAGTGTAGTGCGACGCTCTTGGAGGTACTTTCAGTGAGTCACAGTGCGCCCAAATGCAAGGCGCGCCTGCGCAGGAATGGCCGTTCCCTTTCAAGCAGGCGCAACGCCGCAGATGGGCGCACCGTGGCTCACCCGAAGGGAGCCCCCCAAAAGCGCCAGCTCCGCGTTGCGGCGCTTGCCAAGGGAGGAGCCATTGATCTGACACTTTTGGGGGGCTCTGAATGTGCCTCCAAGAGCGTCGCACTGCACTAGCGCACCATGCCCCGACATCGAGTCAAGATCGCCCTGTCCGGGCTAGCGCAGCTTGGCGCCGCGGCCCTGCTGGCGCTCGGGGCGTCGGTGCACGCAGTCGATCTGGCGACGGCGCAGGATCCGGATTCCGGCCTGACGACCACGACGGTTCGCGACACGAGCCTGACGCTCAGCGTCGCCGAAACGACGCCGGCTGCGGTCGCCGAGCTGCTGGCCCGGTTCGGCCTGCCGACGGGCGCGACCAGCGCGTTTGCGACCAGCTGTGTCGTCGCGGTGAGCGCGGAGAACACACGGCCGTACGGCAGCGAGCCGGTGCTGCTGGACCTGCGCCGCTGGCGGGTGATCGCCGGTGAGTCGCGACCACGTCCGGTTGCAAAGCCGGGCGACTGGCTGGATCGCTGGCAGGCGCTGAAGCTCACGCGTGCCGCGCGCACGGGCCTGCGCTGGGCGCTGATGCCGCCGTTTGCGCTGCTGGCCAGCGGCGATCGTGTCGGCGGGCTGGTGGCGCTGGATGCCGAGCCGGGCAGCCGCGTGGACCTGCGCGTGGAATGGCGGTACGGTCAGGAATCTCAATCGGTGTCCGTGGGCGATTTACAGTGCGCCGCCGGGACCGCGGAGGAACAATGAAGATACATCCGACGGCGATCGTCGATGCAGACGCCGAGATCGACCCCACGGCCGAGATCGGTGCGTTCACCGTCGTCGAGGCCGGCGTGCGCATCGGCCCCGACTGCATCATCGAAAGCCATTGCCGAATCTACCGTGGCACGCACATGGGCGCGCGCAACCGGGTCTCGTTCAGTGTCGCGCTCGGCGGACCGCCGCAGGACCTCACCCACAACGCGCACGCCGACACCTTTCTGGAGATCGGTGACGACAACGTGTTTCGCGAGTTCTGCAGCGTGCACCGCGCCACCGAGAAGGACGACGGTGTCACGCGCATCGGCTCGAAAAGTTTCTTCATGGGCGATACCCACGTCGGCCACGACTGCAAGGTCGGCAACAACGTCGTGCTCAGTCATGGCGCGTCGCTGTCGGGGCACTGCCGGATCGACGATCAGGCGCGGCTCGGCGGTTACTGCGGGCTGCACCAGCATGTGCGGGTCGGCCAGTACGCAATGATCGGTGGCATGGCCGCCGTCGTTCAGGATGTACCGCCATTCGCCTTGGCCGTTGGCAATCCCGCGCGGTACCTGGGTCTGAACCAGGTCGGATTGCGGCGCGCGGAATTCAGCCGCGAACGGCGTTCAGCGATCCGCGCTGCCTACAAGCTGCTGTATGGAACGGGACGCCCGCGCGCCGAGGTGCTCGCCGAACTGCTGGCCAGCGCGGACACCGACCATCAATCGATTGCGGAGTTCTTCCAGTCCAGCCGGCGCGGCGTGATGGCGGCCGGTCGCCGCGGCAACGACAGCGACGAGTCCTGATCGAACAGGGGTTTGCTTCGGCCAGCGGTCGGTCAGGGGCTCGCCGACGCCGGTTTGTTCTGCTGTTTTTGCTTTTTCTTCGCCCGCCAGCGCTGGTGCGTCCATAGCCAGCCGGCCGGATCGCGACGAATCTGCGCCTCCACGGCGCGCGCATAAGCTTCAGTCAGCGGCCATTCGCCTGCGGACGGTGCGGGCTCCAGTGCCTGCGCCCAGGCGCGATAGCGACCGCGGGATATCCGCTGGATGTTCAGAAAGCACACCGGCCAGCCGAAGGCGCGCGCCAGCCGCTCGGGACCGATGTGAAACTCGCTCTCGCGACCGAGCCATTGAAACACGGCATGTTCGCCGGTGCGTCGCGGCCGCTGATCGGCGAGCATGCCGATGATTTTCGGCACGTTGCGCTCGCGCACCAGCGCGCGTGACGCCGACTGAATCGGCAGGCTGCGCTGGCCAAAGCGCTCGCGCAGCCGCCGCACCATATGGTTTCCCAGCTCGACGTGCAGGGTTTTGACCAGCGCGACCACCGGTACACCGAACTCAGCGGCGGCGCGCAACGCGCCCCATTCCCAGTTGTACTGATGCGCACCGAGCAGGATCACGCTGCGTCCGGCGCGCAGATGCGCCTCGATCTCCGGGCTTGGGACGAGTTCGACGCGCTCACGCAGCTCGGCCTCGCTCATGTGCACGCACGCGAGCACCTCGGCGATCGCTTCGCCCATGCGGCGATAGGTTTCGCGTTCGATCTGCCGGCGGTTGGCTTCGTCGAATTCCGGCAGGGCGCGCTCCAGGTTCTCACGCACCACACGGCGGCGATAACGCAAGACGTCGGCGGCCAGCAGGACGATGAAGCGGGCCAGCGCGTAACGCACGCCGTCGGGCAACCGTCCGAGCGTGAGCAGGGCTCGTGCGAGCCAGACCGCACCCGGCCCGGGTTCGTGATCGGAATCGTTCTTGGGGGGCGCGGACACGCGCGATCTCTGCCGCGGGATTGGGCAGGTATTGGAACACGACGGCACCAGCCGGGGCCGCCACGAACGAAAACGGGGTGCACGGTCAGACCGTACACCCCGCTGCATCGACCGCGCCGTGCGACCCGGGGCCGCACGGTCTGGACGAGATCGAACTTAGACGCCAGCGGCGGTCTTGACCGCGGTGGTGTCGCAGTTACGCGCCTTGTCGAACTCCTTGATCATCGCGTCGAAACGGGCCTTCTGCTCGGCACGCTTCGTCTCGACCGCAGCGCGGCGCTCGGCGATCTGCGCGTCCAGCGCGGCGCGCTGGGCTTCGATCTGCGCCTCGAGTTCCTTCACGCGCGCATCCATCTCGGCCTGCAGGGCGTCGAAGTCCACGCCCGGAACCTTCATCTCCGGAATGGCCGGAAACTCGGGCATCGCCGGAATTTCAGGCATCGTGAACTCGGGCATCGCCGGGATCTCGGCCATCTTCGGCATGGTGAACTCGGGCATCGCCGGGAACTCGCCGAACTTCGGCGCGGTGAACTCAGGCATCACCGGACGCGCGAACTGGGGAGCAACGAACTGCGGCGCCTGGAACTGTGCGACCGGGGCGGTCGGCTGGGCCTGACCCTCGACCGGTGCGACCGGAACGACCGGCGCGTAGTACGGGGCATAGCCGTAGTACGGGGCGTCGTAGCCATAGCCGTTGCCATAGCCACGGCCGTACAGGCGCGAGTTGCCGCGCGCACGGGCGCTCATCGAGAAGTTGAAGTCTCCGGAACCGGCGCCATCACCGAGGCCGAAACCGTCGAACATGTTGTTGCCGAACCAGGCGTTCGCCGAAGCGGTCGCACCCGTCAGGGTCGCGGCAGCAATGGCAAGGGCGATCTTCTTCATTGGTGTGTACTCCCGAAAATGGTCAGGGTTAGGGGTCGAGCCCCGGCCTGCTCGACCGGGTGCTTCATTCAATGGCGATCAGTTTATAAGCAAATGCTTATTTAATACAAATAGAAAATTTTTATATGTTATTGCTTGGCTATATTGGAAGATAACCAATTACTAATAGTCTATCAGGCCAGCATTACCGATAAAATCGATGTCCCGACCGCCCTGCCCGCTCCCGGCCATGAATTTCCAGCGCGTTTTCGATGTGATCGTCGTCGGCGGTGGCCATGCCGGCACCGAGGCCGCACTGGCCGCCGCGCGTTCCGGCGCGGACACCCTGCTGGTCACCCACAACCTCGAAACGCTGGGCCAGATGAGCTGCAATCCGGCGATCGGCGGCATCGGCAAGGGCCACCTGGTCAAGGAGATCGACGCACTCGGCGGCGCCATGGCACGGGCCGCGGATCGTGCGGGCATCCAGTTCCGCATCCTCAACGCGACCAAGGGACCGGCGGTGCGCGCGACCCGCGCCCAGGCCGACCGCCAGCTCTATCGCGGGGCGATCCGGGCCATGCTCGACGCACAGCCCGGCCTCATGCTGTTCCAGTCCGCGATCGACGATCTGATCGTCGCCGGCCAGCGCGTCGAAGGCGTGGTGACCGCCACCGGTCTGCGACTGCGCGCGCGTGCGGTCGTGCTGACCGTCGGAACATTCCTGGCCGGGCGCATGCACATCGGACTGGACCAGCAGCCGGGCGGCCGGGCCGGTGACCCGCCGGCGACCCGGCTTGCCGAACGTCTGCGCGAGCTGCCGCTCGGCGCCGGACGCCTGAAGACCGGCACACCACCGCGCATCGACGCGCGCAGCGTCGATTTCTCCGTCATGCAGGTCCAGCCCGGCGACGAGCCGACGCCGGTGTTTTCGTTTCTCGGCAGCCGCGAAAAGCACCCGCGCCAGGTGCCCTGCCACATCACGCGCACCAATGCGCGCACGCACGAGATCATCCGCGCGGGCCTGGACCGCTCGCCGCTGTACACCGGACGCATCGAGGGCGTCGGCCCGCGCTACTGCCCGTCGATCGAAGACAAGGTGCACCGGTTCTCGGATCGGGACTCGCACCAGATCTTCGTCGAACCCGAGGGACTGAACGCCACCGAGCTGTATCCCAACGGGATCTCCACGAGCCTCGCGTTTGAAACCCAGGTCGAACTCGTGCGCTCGATTCGCGGCTTCGAGAACGCACATATCACCCGGCCCGGATATGCGATCGAATACGACTTCTTCGATCCGCGCGGGCTTCGCGCATCGTTGCAGACCAAGGCATTCGACGGGCTTTATTTCGCCGGCCAGATCAACGGCACGACCGGCTACGAGGAGGCCGCCGCGCTGGGCCTCGTCGCCGGACTGAACGCGGCACGCGGAGCACTCGGCAAGGAACCGTGGACACCACGTCGTGACGAAGCCTACATCGGCGTGCTCGTCGACGACCTGATCACCCAGGGCACGCTCGAACCGTACCGCATGTTCACCTCACGCGCGGAGTACCGCCTGAGCCTGCGCGAGGACAACGCCGATCTCAGGCTCACCGCAAGCGGACGTGAACTTGGCCTGGTGGACGATGCGCGCTGGGCGACGTTTGCGCGCAAGCGTGAATCCATCGAACGGGAACGCGAGCGCCTGCAACAGCTGTGGCTGCTGCCACACCGGCATGGCGACGCAGTGAACGCACGGCTTGGCGAACCGCTCGCCCACGAGGTGCGTGCGCTGGAGATGCTGCGCCGTCCGGGCGTGGGCTATTCCGCGCTCATGACGATGGAAGGCATAGGTCCGGGACTGGACGACCCCGACGCAATTGCGCAGATCGAGATCGAGGCGCGCTATGCGGGTTACATCGAACGCCAGCGCGAGGAGATTGCCGCGCACGAACGCAACGAGACGCTGCGACTGCCGACGGATTTCAACTACGCGAATGTCAGCGGGCTTTCCGTGGAGATTCGCGAACGGCTCGGCGCGCTGAAGCCCGAAACCATCGGCCAGGCCAGCCGCGTGCCCGGTGTCACGCCCGCGGCGATTGCGCTGCTACTCGTACACCTGAAACGCGCGCGCGCGGCCTAACGCGAGACAGGGACGTCCCGCCCGAAAATCGAACGCACAAGTGTTTGATTTTCGTGGGCAACCGAAAGCCGCGCGGTTCGGTTGCGACCTTGAAAAGGCCGTGCATGGGCCTATTTCAACAACCTGCCAGGGCCTTTCCACTGCGGCCCTAGGGTTCACCCAGATTCGTCGCGCACAGCACCGAGCGCATCTCGCCGATCAGCAGCAGCAACTGCTTGTTGCGGATGCGGTAGAAGATCTTGTTGCCGTCCTTGCGCGAGAGCAGCAGGCCCTTCGAACGCAGCTGATCCAGGTGCTGGGAGATGTTCGACTGGGTCGTGCCGATGTTCTCGACGATCTCGTGCACGGGCAGTTCGCTTTCACCCAGCACGCACAGGATGCGCCAGCGCAGCGGATGCGCCATGGCCTTCAGCGCATTCGCCGTCAGCACCGGGTCGTCCGCCGCGCCTGCGTCGTAGTCGAACTCGTCGTTGTCGTCTGTGTCAGTCATCGTCGTCGATCCGCCGGTAGCCAGTCATGTCTTTTGCAATACAGATGATATCGGTGATCGCGCCGCCCGGCTCGCGCATGGCGCGACGCGAGAACAGGATCGGCACGCGTTCGCCATCCTGACGGATGAAGCTCGCCTCGATCCGGTCGAGCACGCCGGTGCGGATCAGCGCCTGGAGCCACTCGCCCATGAACGCACGCGCCTGCTCCTGCTGCTCTTCCTCGAACACGTCACCGATCGACAGGGTCGTCAGCGTCGCATCATCGTAGCCGAGCAGCGCACAGGCGGCCGGATTGACGCGCTTGATCGTACCGTCCGGATTGAGCACCAGCAGTGCCTCGCCCATCGTGTCGATCACCGAGGCCAGATAGCCGCGCGCCTCGCGCAGTTCCGCGGTCCGGCGCGCGACCTGCGCCTCAAGTTCACGGTTCAGTTCGCGCTCGCGACGGATCAGCCGGAAGTAGGCGCTGAGCTTGTTGATCAGCAGATTGTCGTCAATGGGCTTGAGCAGATAGTCCGCTGCGCCGAGCGCGTAACCCTTCTGCTGGAACTCCTCGGTCTTGAACGCGGCGGTCAGAAAGATCACCGGAATGTCGCGCGTGCGTTTTCTCACCTTCAGCAGCGATGCCGTCTGAAAGCCGTCCAGATCGGGCATCTGCACATCGAGGATGATGAGATCGATCGACGGATTCTGCGATGCGAGTTCGATCGCGGCGCGGCCGCTGGTCGCCTCGATCAGCTCCACGCGCTCGGTGCAATGGCGTTCGATCAGCGCGCGCAGCGTGTAGAGGTTCTGCTCGTTGTCGTCGACGATGAGCAGGCAGAAGTCGGGGCTGCGTCCGGGCTCAGACACGGGCCGACTCTGGGACAAATTCGCGGATCGCGTCGAGCACGGCCGCCGCGGTCAGTGGTTCGTCGACGGTGTTCACCCGCATATCGTCGTCGCGTCCGAAGCCGATGGCAACAACGGACAGACCGCCGCCGGACGGGTGCCGGCGCAGGTCCGCGAGCAGTCCTTGTGCATCGAGTCCCTGCGCATCCACGACCAGCAGTTCATAGCCGCCGGCGGGCGGATCATCGAGTGCCTCGAAACATTCGGCCGCATCGCCGGCGCCGGTGACCTCGGCGCCCCAGCTCTCGATCCAGCCGGTCAGCGCGAGCAGCCGCTCGAAGGCCGCCGCGACCACCAGCACCTGGCGCAGGCCGAGATTCGCGCTCGGAACGACCTCGCCGGCCGGCACTTCGTCGACACGCTCGGTGATCGGCTCGCCGCCGGCCGCACCTTCGCCGTGGCGCAGCGGGATCGTCACGGCGAAGGTCGAACCGTGCCCGGGCTCGCTCTCGAGTTCGATGCGACCGTCGAGCAGTGCCGTCAGCTCGCGCGAAATACTCAGCCCCAGCCCGGTGCCGCCGAACCGCCGGCTGGTCGATCCGTCGGCCTGACGGAAGGGTTCGAAGATCAGCTGCTGCTGTGAGCGGGCGATGCCGATGCCGGTGTCACGCACCGCAAACCGCAATGACGGCCGATCCAGATCCGACCGCACCGTCGCGCTCAGCACGACCTCGCCCTTCTCGGTGAATTTCGCTGCATTGGCGAGGAAGTTTTTCAGAATCTGCCGCAGCTTATCGACATCCGTGTAGATCGCCGCGGGCAGGTCGGCCGCGGTCTCGGTGCGGAAGCTCAGCCGCTTCGCGTCGAACTGGGGACGCACGAGTTCGGCGAGTTCGGCGACGATCTGCACGGGGCTGGCCTCGTTTAGATTCAGGTGTGCCTTGCCAGCCTCGATCTGCGAGAGCTCGAGCACGTCGTCGATGAGGCTGCGCAGGTCCTTCGCTGCGCTGTGGATCACGCCGGCCTGGCGGTGCTGTGCGTTGTCCATGCCCCCGGGGGACTCGGCGAGCAGCTTCGACAGCAGCAGGATGGAATTGAGCGGCGTGCGCAGTTCGTGGCTGACGTTGGCAAGGAACTGCGACTTGTGCCGGTACGAGCGGTCCAGCGCCTCGGCGCGGGCGCGCGCGGCGTCGACCTGTTCGGCATGCTCGGCGGCGAGCGAACTCAGACGCTCGCCGAGTTCGCGAATCTCCTGCGGGCCAGGCAGGTCGAAGCGCACCGGCTCGGCGTGCTCGATCATGCGCTGCACGCCGTCGGACAGGCGCCGGTTGATGCGATCGGTCGCCGTCGCGCGCCAGCGCGCGACGACAAGGATCGCCGCCAGCAGCAGGGTCACGACCAGCGCCACGCGCCACTCGAACGCGCTGCGGATTTCCGCCAGCGGCGAGGGGTCCACGCGCCGGCCGACCCACACCGGCTCGCCGCCCTCGGTGATCAGAATCGGCACCCAGATGATCGATTGCTGACCACGACCGCGCCACAGGGCGACCTCGTTGCGGGCAAAGGTGTCGGCCAGACCGGGGAAATCGGCGAACGCGCTGACGTTCACGTGCCCGGGCTCCACGCCGGCAAAATACGTGCCGTCGTCGAGCACCCAGAGGGTGTCGGGATACGCACGCGCGAGGCCGCCGATGTCGATCGTCGCGAGCACGGCACCGGCCGGACGGCCCGGGCCGGCGGGCCCGGCGATGGGCGCGGCCAGCCGCAGGTCGATCGTGCGGATGCCCGCGCGCGGCGGCAGCTGTTCGATCACCCGCACACGCCCGGCCACGACGCCGCCGGGCGGCAGCAGGGGCAGCTCCGTGGCAAGCGTCGCTGGCGGCGGGTCGCTCAGCGTCGTGGTCGGCTCCAGCGCCAGGGTGCGCGGGTTGCGCTCCAGCCAGAACTGCTCGGCGCCGGCGCCATCGACAAAGACGATGCGCACGAGGTCGAGTTGATCGCCGAGGATGCCATTGATCCACACCGTGTACTGGGTGCGCGCCTTCGAGACGGCCTCGTCACCGGCGCCCTCGCTCTTGCGCAGCACGACGCCCGGCTCGGGCAGCCGGGCCAGGATACGCACCAGCTCGTTGCGCCCGGCGATGTGCTGGTCCAGGTCGCGGAAATCCGCGCGCAGGTTCTGCAGGTGGGCGCGATGGAAGAACAGCTCGAGCTGACTGAACAGCAGCGGTACGGTCAGTGCCAGCGCGATCGCCAGCGGCGCCAGACCGAACAGGAACAGATAGCCGAAGATTTGCGTGCGCAGGCGCACCGATCACGTTCCGAACGCCCCGATGCGACGATCATACCGCGCCCGACACGGAGCGCCGGCACGAACCTCACCACTTCTTCCAGACCGACTGCGTCTGCCGCTTCGCCTTCAGCGACCTGAGCAGCTCAAGCTTCACCTCGAGTGCCTTGCGCTGTTCGGTCTCGGTTTTCTGGCGCTCGACTTCAGCATGGACAGGGGTGGTTCGCGCCGGTCGCATGCCGTTGCCGTCGAACACGGGCCGCGCCCCGGTGCCCGAAGCGATCGCCGTAGTCGCGGTGCGTGCCGGAAGCCTGGCGGCGCTGGCGGCTACCGCGTCCGCGGCTGTGCCCGGCCGCAAGGCATTCAGGCGACCGAGTTGCTCGGTCGCGTCGCGAATCTCGGCCTCCAGCGCCGGGTCCGGCTCGCTGCCGACCTGAGCGGCGATCAGGTTGTTCGCGCCGAGCGCGAGTCCGAACACGATCGCCGCGACCAGCGGGATCAGCACCACGCATTCGGCGATCCGCGCGCGCTGATACAGCCGAACCTGGTAGATCGCGAACAGCGCCGAAACCCCGATCGCGACCCACACCGGATTGGCGCCGACGGCCGCATGCACATCGTCGCGCGCAAACGCCTGGCTGATTGCGGTCACGGCCGCGACCATGAACCCGGTCTGCGTGGAACCGTTGTCGAACAGCGAACCGATGCGCACCGCCGCGGTGGATTGCGTTTCACTCATGGCTTTCACTCCTGTGACTCTGGTGAGGCCCCGATCAATCCATCCTGGATTGCCAGAGCAGCGAAAACGAAAAAGTGCGATTTTTCGTGTTCTTTCATCTTCGACGGCTCGCAGCCGCCGAAGATGGCGGCACCTCCCTGTGCCGCGGGAAACTCTGACAATTCAGAGTTTCCCTGGCTCGCGCCAGCATGCCACACCGGCGCGTGATCCGGGGCGCTTGTCGAAAACGCATCCCCGCATTACCTTTGATAGTGGGGATATGGAAAGGCATGACTCAAAATGGCTGCTGATGCAGGTGATGAAGAACTCGGGGTTGCGCTACTTTTCGCCGACGACAGTTGGCGCCAGCGTGCGGCGCAGCGACTGGTGGAACTCCTCACCGTCGCCGAGCTACGCCGGCTTTGCGGTGACTTTGAGAAATCCCTGCGCGCCATGCGCAGGGCGCAGGAAGGTCGTGACCGGCCGTCGACCAAATGGGAGCTGGCCGAGATTCTGGTAATCCAGCACGACGCTGATCTGCTCGCCCAACCGGACCTCCGCCGCCTGCTGGCCAAGGCCCTCACGCGAGCCGGACATGACAGCAGTCAGATTGCGCCGATGCGCTGGCACCCGGGGAAGGATGCGGCCGTGAACTTCACGCGCGCGCTGGGATTTCCGCCAAACCTGGCCGGCGAACCGGCCGCCGAGCGCCCACCGGCCTTTCTCACAATCGATCCGCCGCCACAGCACCAGCGATTGGCCGACTTTCAGCTTGAGGTCAGCGATCAACTGCTCGGCGTGCTGAATGCTGATTCAGGCATGGACCGCGCGCTGGTTACCCTGCCAACGGGCGCCGGCAAGACCCGCGTTGCAGTTCAGACGCTGCATCGCTGGACGCACGACGTCACCGAGTCGAACCTCGGGCGCTCGCTGACGGTCGTCTGGCTCGCGCACACCGAAGAGCTTTGCGAACAGGCCTGCGCCTGCATCACCGAGGTCTGGCAAAGCTCGCCGGACGGCACGCAGCCCTTGCTGCTGTTGAGATGGTGGGGAGAATTCTCCGCGCGGGTGCAGGCCAGCCGCGAGAGCGTCAGCCAGTCGCGCGGCCGTGTGCGGTTCCTGGTCGGAACCCCGCAGTCGTACCGGCACAAGCTTCAGTCGAATCCAGACCTGAGCAGTAGCCTGCTCGGCGGATTGCGCTGCATCGTGATCGACGAAGCGCATCGTGCGGCGGCGCCCAGCTACGTTGAGATCATCGACGGACACCAGGGTGACAAGGTCAGCGTCATCGGCTTGACCGCCACGCCCTACGCAAAGGAATACGATCAACACGATCCCACGGCGGGAACACTCGCGCTGCGAGAGGTCTTCGAAGGCAGACTGATCGAGGCGGCCGTCACCCTCGGCAAGAAACCCCGCGAAACACTCCAGCAGCGCGAGATCCTCGCGCGGCCCCTGTTTCGCAACATCGAAACGCGGGTGCGACTCAAGGGCCCGGACCTACCGACGACCGAACTGTCGCTGGAGGCGATCGACCAGTTTGACCGGGCCTACGCGGAGTCGGCCGATCAACACCAGCGCAGACGGCTGGTCGTCAAGGAAATTGCCGAGGTATACGCTGCCGATCCCGCCGCGCGCATGATCTATTTCGGCCCGACCGTCCACGACGCCGAACAGACGGCGTTTCTGTTGCGGCGCGAGAAGATCGCCGCTGCTGCGGTGAGCGGCACCACGCTGGAGGCGACGCGCCGCCGGCTGATCGCGGAGTTTCGCGCCGGCGACCTCCAGGTGCTGTGCAACTGCGAGGTGTTGACCACCGGCTTCGATGCCCCGAAGACAACGCACGTCGTCGTCGCGCGTCCGACCGTCAGCCAGGTGCTCTACGAACAGATGGTCGGGCGTGGACTGCGCGGCCCAAAATTCGGCGGCACCAGCCAGTGCGTCATTCTCGATTGCAAGGACGAGTTCCGCCGGCCTGCGCCGCGGCTTGGATATCAGGCGTTTCGCGAGGTATGGGCGCCCGAGCAGTGGCTGGGCGACACCACCACGCATATCGGCCTGCGGCTGCACTCCCCCGGCGGACGCACGCTGGACGTCGAGCGTGGCGCCGATGGACAAACCCGCAAGGAAGTCACCCTGAAGTCACGCGCCGAGGCCGGATTCATTCTGCGACGTACAGGCAGCGGAATTGCGCACGTACGCTTCACCATGCGGCACGAAAACGAGCAGCACCGGTTGGCTGAACTGGAACTCGGCGACGAGCAGCCGGAGTTCCGTTGTCAGCAGAAAGAGTACACGGCCGGCACGCGATTCGTGTTCTCGGTGCGCACGAGCGACCCACAGACCTTCGTCGAGGTCATCCCGTTTCGCACGCGCGCGGAGAATCAATCCGGTTCGTAGGCGAGGTTCGGCGCGAGCCAGCGTTCGACCTCCCGCACAGGCATGGACTTGCGGCGCGCGTAATCGGCGACCTGATCGCGCGAGATCGCGCCGACCGCGAAATAGCGGCTGCCCGGGTGCGAGAAATACCAGCCGGAGACCGAAGCGGCAGGCCACATCGCGAAGCTTTCGGTGAGCGAGATGCCCGTCGCCGTCTCGGCGTTCAGCAGCGTCCACAGCGTCGCCTTCTCGGTGTGATCCGGACACGCCGGATAGCCCGGCGCCGGGCGAATGCCACGGTAGCGTTCGGCGATCATCCCGGCATTGTCGAGTGATTCGTCCGCCGCAAAACCCCAGAACTCCCGGCGCACGCGCTCGTGCATGCGCTCGGCGAAGGCCTCGGCGAGACGATCGGCCAGCGACTTGAGCAGGATCGCGGAGTAGTCGTCGTGCGCGGCCTCGAAGCGCCGCACGTGCTCATCGATTCCGATGCCGGCGGTCACTGCAAAACCACCGATCCAGTCGGGACGGTTGCTGTCGACCGGGGCCATGAAATCACTCAGGCAATGGTTCGCCACGCCCTCGCGCTTCTCGCCCTGCTGGCGCAGATGGTGCAACACGTTCGCCGGCCTGGCGCGCGAATCATCGGCGTACAGTTCGATGTCATCGCCGCGCGCGTTTGCGGGCCAGAACCCGATCACGCCACGCGCCGTGAGCCAGCGCTCGGCGACGATCCGGTCGAGCATTTCGCGCGCATCGTCGTACAGCCGGCGTGCCTCGGTGCCCTTGTCGGGGTCGTCGAGGATCGCCGGAAACTTTCCCGACAGCTCCCAGGCGTGAAAGAACGGCGTCCAGTCGATGCGATCGACGAGTTCATCCAGCGGATAGTCGTCGAACGCACGCGTGCCCGTGAACCCAGGCGCGGGCGGCGTGTAGTTGTCCCAGTCGCCGTCAAAGCGGTTCTCACGCGCGGCAGACAGCGAGACCAGCTTGCGTGCGCTGCCGGCCGCACGCCGCTCGCGCAGGGCCGCGTAGTCCGCGCGCGTCGTGGCGATAAAACCCTCGCGCTGCTCGTCGGACAGAAGCGCGCTGACCACGCCGACCGCGCGCGAGGCATCGGCGACATGCACGACCGCACCGGAGTATTTCGGCTCGATCTTCAGCGCCGTGTGTGCCTTCGAGGTCGTCGCGCCACCGATCAGCAACGGCAGTTCGAACCGCTGGCGTTCCAGCTCGGCACCGAGATGCACCATCTCGTCCAGTGACGGGGTGATCAGTCCGGACAGCCCGATGACATCGACCTCGCGCTCACGTGCCGTCGCCAGAATGGTTTCGGCCGCGACCATGACACCGAGATCGATCACCTCGTAGCCGTTGCAGCCGAGCACGACGCCGACGATGTTCTTGCCGATGTCGTGCACGTCACCCTTGACGGTCGCGAGCAGCACGCGACCCGCCGAACGGAAATCGCCGGCGGCCTTCTCGGCCTCGAGGTACGGTTCCAGATACGCCACGGCGCGCTTCATCACGCGCGCGGATTTCACGACCTGCGGTAGAAACATCTTGCCGGCGCCGAACAGATCGCCGACGACGTTCATGCCGTCCATCAGCGGGCCCTCGATCACGGCCAGCGGTCGGCCGAGCGCGGCGCGTGCCTCTTCGGTATCGGCCTCGATGTGATCGGTGATGCCCTTGACCAGCGCGTGTTCGAGCCGCTTCGCGACCGGCCATTCCCGCCAGGCGGCATCGGTGCGCGTGGTCTCAGTCGCGTCGCCCGCCGAAAAGCGTGGCGCGATCTCGAGCAGGCGCTCAGTCGCATCGGCACGTCGGTTCAGGACGACGTCCTCGACCGCCTCGCGCAGCTCCGGATCGATCTCGTCATACACGGCCAGCTGACCGGCGTTAACGATGCCCATGTCCATGCCGGCGCCGATCGCGTGATACAGGAACACCGCATGGATCGCCTCTCGCACGGTGTTGTTGCCGCGAAACGCGAACGACACGTTGGACACACCGCCGGAGACATGCGCGTCCGGCAGATGCTGCTTGATCCAGCGCGTGGCCTCGATAAAGTCCACGCCATAGCGCGCGTGCTCCTCGATGCCCGTCGCGATCGCGAAGATGTTCGGGTCGAAGATGATGTCCTCACCGCGCATGCCGACCTGTTCGGTCAGGATCCGGTAGGCGCGCGCGCAGATCCCGGTCTTGCGCTCGAAGGTGTCGGCCTGCCCCTGCTCGTCGAAGGCCATGACGATCACCGCCGCGCCATAGCGCCGGCAGGCGCGCGCCTGTTCGATGAATGCCGCCTCGCCTTCCTTGAGCGAAATCGAGTTGACGATCGGCCGGCCCTGCACGCACTTGAGCCCGGCCTCGAGGATCGGCCACTTCGAGGAATCGATCATCACGGGCACGCGCGATGCATCGGGGTCCGGCGCCATCAGGTCGAGGAAGCGCACCATCGCCGCGGTGCCGTCGAGCATGCCCTCGTCCATGTTGACGTCAATGACCTGCGCGCCGTCCTCGACCTGGTCGCGACAGACATCGAGCGCGGTGTCGTACTGGCCGTCGAGGATCAGGCGCTTGAACTTCGCCGAACCGGTGACGTTCGCGCGCTCGCCGACGTTCACGAAGTTCAGCGTGCCGTCGATGTTCAGCGGCTCCAGGCCCGACAGCCGACAGGCCGGCCGCGGCCGCGAGGGCGTGCGTGGTGCGCAGTCGCCGACGGCCTCGGCAATCGCACGGATGTGCTCCG
Source organism: Chromatiales bacterium (assembly GCA_020445605.1). Taxonomy (NCBI): domain Bacteria; kingdom Pseudomonadati; phylum Pseudomonadota; class Gammaproteobacteria; order Chromatiales; species Chromatiales bacterium. Next base: position 133,886 of record JAGRGH010000040.1, on the reverse strand, counting down.
GCGTCGTGCCGCAGCAGCCGCCGACGATGTTCAGAAAGCCGGACTCGGCCCATTCGCGAATCTGCCCGGCCATGGTCGCGGCGTCCAGATCGTAGCCGCCGAGTTCGTTCGGCAGGCCGGCGTTCGGATGCGCGGAGACGAAGGTCTCGCTGACCCGCGACATCTCCTCAACGTACTGGCGCAGCAGATCCGGCCCGAGCGCGCAGTTCAGCCCCATGCTCAGCGGACGGCTGTGACGCAGCGAGTTGTACAGGGCTTCGGTGGTCTGGCCGGTGAGTGTGCGCCCGGAACGATCCGTGATCGTGCCGGAGATCATCACCGGCAGGCGCCGGCCGCTGCGCTCGAAATACTCGTCGATGGCGTACAGCGCGGCCTTCGCGTTCAGGGTGTCGAAGATCGTCTCGACCAGCAGCAGATCGGCGCCGCCATCGACCAGTCCACGCGTGGCCTCGAGATAGGTCTCGACCAGATCGTCGAAACGCACCTCGCGCGCGCCGGGGTTGTCGACATCGCGCGACATCGAGGCCGTCTTGTTCGTCGGCCCGAGCACGCCGGCGACGAAACGCGGCCGGCCACCGGTCGCGACGCTGTCGGCGGCCTCACGCGCGAGTGCCGCGCCGGCGTGGTTGATCTCGTAGACGAACGCCTCCATGCCGTAGTCGCCGAGCCCATAGCGGTTTGCGTTGAAGGTGTTGGTCTCGAGGATGTCGGCGCCGGCATTCAGATAGGCAAGGTGAATGTCGCGGATGACCTCCGGGCGGGTCAGTGTCAGGAGATCGTTGTTGCCCTTGAGATCGCGCGGCCAGTCGGCGAACCGTTCGCCGCGATACTCAGCCTCGCCCAGACGGTGGCGCTGAATCATCGTGCCCATGGCGCCATCCAGGATCAGGATGCGCTCGCCGAGCAGTGTCTGGAGGTCCGGGCGGGTCATGGCGGGTCCGGGCGGGAAAACCGGCGATTATAAGCGCGGGCTAATGCGCACGCCCGGTCCGGGCCGGTTTTGGCCTGAATCCCGCAGTTTTGGCCCCGTAAACGGCGGCTGCGGCTGGAAACCAGATGCAGGCGGGCCATAGAATCGGGAAATCAACAACATGCCGTACGGCAGCACCGGGGGGATTCCACATGTCCAGTCGAGTTTCGATCCGCCGCATCGCGGCGATTCTGCCAGCGGGCGCGTTCAGCGCCGACGTCCTTGCCCAGGCCAACGGCGGGGCCGGCATGATCATCTACGAACCCTTCGCGCGGCAGGTGCCGACCTTCGGCGGCTTCGCGCTGGTCGCGCTGGCCCTGCTGCTGGCGACCGTGGCGTTCCGGCTGGTGCGCCGGCCGTCCGGCGACGGTTCGCGGTTCCTGACGCTGGCGATCGCGGCCACGGCCATTGCCGCGGGCGGCAGCGGCGTGAAGCTTATCGGCGACGCCCGCGCCGCCGTGGCAATCCAGTTGCTGAGTAGCTCGGGCGGCATCGCCAACATCCCCGACTTCGAGAACTGCCACCTGGTAAACAACGGCACCCCGGTCGCGCAGCAAATCACCCAGCTCCTGGCCACCCCGCCGTGGATACTGAGCCCGTGCCCGTCGAACGGTGGCGGTTTTTATGAAACCTGCAATGACTCGCCGGGGACTGTCCTTAATCCGGGCCAGACCTGCGAAATCTACGCGAACGACCCGGTACCCGACGTGTAATGGCGCCAGCGCGCGCCGGACATTCAGCGTCCACACCGCACAACCAATCGGGGGAACCATGAAACCTATTCACCGAATCATCGGCACGCTCGCGGGCGTGTTCACGAGCAGCTCGGTCAGCGCCGGTGGCGCGGGCATCATCGTCCACGAACCGTTCGCCCGGCAGGTGCCGACGGCCAGCGGCATCGCGCTGGTCGCACTGGCGTTGCTGCTGGCGACGCTGGCGTTCCGGCTGGTGCGCCGGCCGTCCGGCAGCGGTTCGCGGTTCCTGACGCTGGCGATCGCGGTCACGGCCGTGGCCGCTGGCGGCAGCGGGGTGAAGCTCATCAGCGATGCGGCCGCAGTCATGCCAACGCTCAACATGATCAACGCCACCGGCGGCGAGGTCAGCGTGCCCGGCGTTGAGGAATGCTTTGCGGTCGCCAACACGACCGTCTATCCACAACAGATCACCGAAATCATGTCCAACCCGCCCTACCTGCTCACCTCCTGCGGCAACGGCGGTACCGTCACGGGCGCGGCCAACGGCGGCATGATGGCCAACGGCGGGACGTTCGTGGGCACCTGCACGGCGTCGCCGGGAACCGTGCTGAACCCGGGTCAGTTCTGCGAGATTTACGTACTCGACACCCTCGCGCCATTCTGAAGACGCTCCGGCCACGGATCGACGGCAGACCGGGGCCAAACCCCGCGGGTTCGGCTAGAATCGGGCGCGATGATCGGCCGGGCGACCGCCCTGCCACGCACACTAACGAGGGGATGTTATGAAATCACGCAGTTTGACGCTTGGCGCAATCGCCCTGTCGGCAGCCTTGACGAGCCTCGAGGTCGCAGCAGGCGGCAACGGTGGCGCGGGCATGATCTATCACGAACCGTTCGCACGTCAGGTGCCGACGGCCAGCGGAATCGCGCTGGTCGCGCTGGCGCTGCTGCTCGCCACGTTGGCGTTCCGGCTGGTGCGCCGGCCCTCAGGCGAGGGTTCGCGGTTCCTGACGCTGGCGATCGCGGCCACGGCGATTGCCGCGGGCGGCAGCGGCGTCAAGCTCATCAGCGACGCCGTGGCAGCTCCGCCGCCAGACATGATCAACGCCGCGGGCGGTCAGGTAACGGTCCCCGCGGACGAGATGTGCTACACAGTGAATAACCTCACCGGCGCGCCACAGCAGATCACGCAGATGACCGCGAACCCGCCGTGGCAGTTGACCTCGTGCACGAACGGCGGCGCATTTGTACCCGCTGCGAACGGCGGCATTTTCGTCGGCACCTGCCAGGCCGCACCGGGCACCATTCTCCAGCCGGGCCAGAACTGCACGATCTATGCGCTCAACCTTTCCGCCAACGGTGGCAACGGCGGCATGATGGTGGACCCTTAGCCGGCGCTGCGGCCGGCGCGGACCCTGCAGGTCCGCGCAGTCGCCCGACGCGCGTACGCCCGACTCCGGCCGTACGCGCGTTTTCGTTTGGCGGGCAAGCCGGGATGGCCTGATCAGGGCCTGTTTCAGCGGCTTCGCCGTCGGAAACGACACACGCACCCGCGCCGAGGTGGAACCCGTTCGGCCTGCGTGATAGAAATCGACCCGGTCGCACGACCGGAAATTCAGGGGGGACTATGGCTTCATCCAAATTCACGCTCCGCTGCATTGTGACGGGGCCTTTGCTGTTCAGCGGAACCGCATTTGCCGGCAGCAACGGCGGCGCCGGCATGATCGTTCACGAACCGTTCGCCCGCAACGTGCCGACCGTCGGCGGATTCGCGCTGATCGCGCTGGCCCTGCTGATGGCCACAGTGGCGTTGCGACTCATGCGCCGGCCATCAGACGAGGGCTCCAGGTTTCTGACGCTGGCAATCGTCGTCACCGCCGTGGTCGCGGGTGGCAGCGGTATCCGGCTGATCAGCCATGCGGCGGCCGATATTCCGACCCTGATGATGACCACCGCAACCGGCGGATCGGTCGAGGTGCCCGCCACCCAGGAGTGCTATCCAGTGCTCAATTCCAGCGGTGCCGCACAGCAGATCACACAGATGGTGGCCAACCCGCCGTGGGTGCTCGTCTCCTGCTTCAACGGTGGCGCATTTGTTGGCGCATCGAGCGGTGGCCCCATGGTCAATGGCGGATCGTTCGTCGGCAGCTGCAAGGCGTCGCCGGGCACGGTGTTGCAGCCGAACGAGTTCTGCACCATTTTGCCGGTAGATACTTCAGGCAATGGCGGGGTATCGATGTAGCCGGCATCGGGGCCGGCCACGACCGAAGATGCTGGCGTCAATTCGGCCGTCGTGTTAATACGGCGCCGGATGCCGCCGCGCGGCGTCTTCACAACAATCACACGGGGAACAACGATGACCGTTCGTAATATCTCTTTTCGCGCAGGCTGCCTGGTCGGCGGTCTGCTTGGCGCATCCACCGCGGTCGCCGGCAACGGCGGCATGATTGTTCATGTGCCGTATGCGCAGCAGGTACCGACCGTTGGCGGCTTCGCACTCGTCGCGCTGGCCCTGCTGCTGGCCACGCTGGCGTTCCGGCTCGTGCGCCGGCCGGGCACGGGCGGTTCCCGATTTCTGATGCTCGCCATCACCATCGGCGCGGTGGCTACGGGCGGCAGCGGCATCAAGCTCATCGGCGATGCGGCGGCCACCATTTCCGATCTGGAGATGACGAGCGCCTCCGGCGGAACCGTCATCGTGCCGGACTTCGAGACCTGCTATCCCGTCAACAATGTCAGCGGAACCACGCAGCGAATCATCAATATCGAGGCCTACCCGGGCTGGGCTCTCGGCCCTTGCGACGCCAACGGCGGTGGCCATTCAAACGGCGGCAGTTTCGTCGGCACTTGCAGCGACTCGCCGGGCACCGTGCTGAAACCGGGTCAGCATTGCGAAATCTACGCAAGCACGGAAGTAGAAACGTAAGTTCGCACAGGCCGGCGGGACCAACAGCCCGCCACGCCGCAGTCAGCACCGTTACGGTGTAACGAGACGCGCGTACGCCCACCCGGACGTACGCGCTTTTTTTGCCCTGGCTAGTGTCCTGACAGCTGATCCCGGGCACAACCGAAGCGCATGATTTGCGCGCTTGCGACGCCCCGCGCCGTCCATGGTGGCCTGATCAACGCTTCCCGGGTAACAATGGCCGGCATACTCACCAAACGAGACATCCGGTCGGCGGTTTCGGGTCAACAAGCACATTGCGGACCGCTCCGGTATCGAAACCCGTGCCGCGGTCACCGTGCCGCGCCAGCCACGAAGAATCGCCACGATCGCGACCGCGTGGCATTCGGGATGTGTTCCAGAAAAAAGGAGAAGTGCTGGTGAACGAGCAGTCATCGCGATCCCTGTATCTCGACATGGTCAAGGCCTGCGTACTCGGGCTCGTATACGAGGATCCGCCAACGATGATCTTTCCCGGCAAGCGGCGTGCAAAGAACCCGGGTTATTTTCAGCGTGACCTTCGCGAGATGGGCGAAGACTGGCCAAGCCAGGCCCACTCGATGATCGGAGTGAGGCGCATGGACAACCTGCGAGACTGTGCGGAGCGGGTGATCGCCGACGGCATCCCGGGTGATTTCATCGAGACGGGCGTGTGGCGCGGTGGCGCCGCTATTTTCATGCGCGCGATTCTCAAGGCCCACGACATTGCGGATCGCAGCGTGTGGCTTGCGGACTCATTCGAGGGCCTGCCCCGACCAAACGTGGATCGATACCCCGCCGACCGTGGACTGGATCTCTACCGTTTCAAGGAGCTTGCAGTTTCACTCGAAGAGGTGAAGGCGAATTTTGCACGCTATGGACTGCTCGATGATCAGGTGCATTTCCTGCGTGGCTGGTTTCGCGACACCCTGCCGCAGGCGCCGATCGAAGGGCTTTCGATCCTGCGCATGGATGGCGACCTGTACGAATCCACCATGGACGCGCTTACCAGCCTCTACCCCAAGCTGTCGGTGGGTGGGTATGCGATCGTCGATGACTTTCACATTCCCGCCTGCGCGCGGGCCGTGGCGGATTACCGCGCGCGACACGGCATCGCGGAAGCGATTCGCGACATCGATGGCGGCGGAGTGTACTGGCGACGTGAACGGGAGTAAGCGCCATCCCGGGGCGCCACAACGGAACCGCCTCGTCATGCCTGAAACACCACGCCGGGCCCGTTTGCGGCTTGCCGGCCATTTCGAGAATGCCGTCGGCAGAGAGGCAATGGCAGCGCTGGCAGCTTGATGTCCATTCGTTCCAAGAACCTCTTGGTGGCGGTCTTGGCAACGCTGGCCTCTCTGCTGCTGGCAGAGATGGTGCTCAGATGGATTGCGCCGCCGGTACAGCTGGGGCTCGGATTCGACGACCCAAGAAAATCCGCGCGATACGGCTGGTCGCATGGCACGGGCCTGATACGGCAGGTCAATCCGGACACTGGCGAGAGATTCGAGTTCACAACCAATTCCCAGGGCTGGAAGGATGTTGAACATCCGCTGAGGAAACCCGATGGGGTCTTCAGGATCGTCGTGCTGGGCGATTCGCACACCTACGGCGCGGTGCCGCTGGAGCAGCTCTATACGCGACGCCTCGAAGCAATCCTGCGCGAGCGCGGCCACAAGGCGGTGGAGGTGCTGAGTTTCGCCATGGGTGGATGGGGTGCGGACCAGCGTCTGGAGGCATTGCAGGCAGAGGCACTGGCCTATCGGCCCGATGTCGTCATCTATCAGTTCTGTGGCAACGATGTCGGCGATAACTTCTCGCGTGGGCCCGGCGATGGGAAGCCTTTTCTATACCACCTGTTGGATGGCAGGCTCGAGCGCGTTGCGTTCTCCACGAACGAGGAAACGACCGGCTGGCTGCGGGCCCGGCACTGGCTTGTCCAGCACTCGGCGCTTGCATTCAATCTTGCGCTGGTCTGGAAACAGCTGACCACCGACTCGGAACGAAAAGGCACGGAAAACCGGACCAAGACCGCGCTTAACGACAATGCCTCATTGGAAGATCGCGATACATCAACGGGGCCCCGGCCCGGCTCGTATTTCGAACGCCACGCGAATGCAGACCCGCTGACGCGCCGGATTGCCAGGGTCGTGGATCGCAAACTGCGGCGCGATCCGGCGCTGCGTACACCGGCGATCGAGCAGATGGTGCAGTACTTTCGAGTTTCGAGCCCGGTCCGCGGAAGTCCGTACTTTGTCTATTCACCGGGCGAACTGACCGAACCCGAACGCAAGGGCTGGGCGTTGCAGTCCGCACTGATGGAGCGCATGCGCGACCTGAGCGCGCAGACCAATGCCCGCATGGTCTGTTTCTCCGAGGCAGCCGACGCTGGCGCCGAGCAATGGCTCCGTGACTGGACCATCCTGATGACGGATGATCGGGGCGATTATGTCGAAAACGGTGGCCGGCGCGTTGCCGTGGACGCCATGCGCCCGGCGAAGGAATTCGCTCGCATCTGCGACGCGCTCGATATCCCGCTCGTCGAGAACAGAAGGGTCTATGAACGCTTCGAGTTCGACAGCCACGCCAACCGCGTCGGCAACGAGAACATGGCCCTGGACATCGCCGACGCGCTGGAGGAAATGTCACTGCCAACGCGGTGATGCGAGCCGGGAGGGTCACGTGCCACGGAAGATGATCCAGTGTGGCCAGCGCCCTGGCTTTGACCTGCGCGGCGGGGCTGGTGATCACATCTGGTGCGCAACACCACGGGCGGTTCAGTCCGCGAATCAGCGACATCGGCGACGCCGGATTCCCGGGAGCTTTTCGAGGAATTTGCGCGTGCATGGATCGAGATTGTATGTTTCGGCCCTCGGCGGCGATACTCCCGCGACTCGCACTTCAAAACGCGCGCCGACGCGCCGCACCTTGAGGGGTTTCTCATGAAAGCACTGATCGCCCTGCCGTTGCTTGGCGCACTGGCCTTCCTGCCTGTACCGGCGGTCACGGCCGTCCCGCCCTGCAACAGTCTCGCCGAGTTTCTGGATTGCGTGACGGCGCCTGCCGTTTACGATCATATGTCGGCGTTCCAGACCATTGCCGACGCAAATGGCGACAACCGTGCAAGCGGTACGTCGGGCTACGATCAGTCGGCGGATTACGTCGCGGGCCTGATGAGCGCGGCCGGCTACGACGTCACCGTCCAGGCGTTCATGTACAGCGCGTTCTTCGTGCTTTCCCCAACCGCGCTGGAGGAGATCAGCCCGGTTGCGATGGTGTTCCCGAACAACATCTTGAGTTTTTCCGGCAGTGGCGACGTGACGGCTGCGGTCACCCATCTGCCGGCCGCACCCGCGGATCCGTCACCCGGATGTGACGCGGCGGACTTCGCGGGATTCACGCCGGGACATATCGCGCTGATCGAACGCGGAGGCTGCACCTTCGCCGTAAAAGCAGTGAATGCCAGCGCGGCCGGGGCAACGGGGGTGATTTTCTATAACGACGAGGCCGGCGACATCAATGCAACGCTTGGCGCCGATTTCACACCTGACCTCCCGGTGACCGGTGTGACGCAGTCGATCGGTCAGCAGCTGGCCGCGGAGGTCGGGCTGATCATGCGGCTGAAGACCGAGACCGATCGTGGCCCCTTCACGACTGCCAACGTTTTGGCCGAAACCCCGGGAGGCGACCCCGAGAAGGTCATCATGGTGGGCGCGCACCTCGACTCGGTCAGAGGGAGTCCGGGCATTCAGGACAATGGCTCAGGCAGCGCGGCGATTCTGGAGGTCGCGCTGCAACTTGCCAAGGTGCAGGTCACCAACAAGGTGCGCTTCGCCTGGTGGGGTGCTGAGGAAGTGGGCCTACAGGGATCGAAGTACTACCTCGACAACCTGAGTCCGGAAGCGCTTTCGAAGATTGCGCTGTATCTCGATTTTCACATGATCGCCTCGCCGAACTACGTATTTTTCATTCTGGACGGCGACGATTCGGATGGCGTGGGCTTCCCCGCCGGCCCGCCGGGCTCCGCGGCAATCGAGGCGCTGTTCGAATCGTTCTACACGGGGCGTGGCCTTCCGTTCACTGGCGAAGACCTGACGGCAAGGTCCGACTACTTCTTTTTCGGGTCGGCAGGCATTCCGATCGGTGGAATTTTCGCGGGTGCGGAGGTCGTGAAGTCAGCGCCGGAAGCGGCGCTTTGGGGTGGCGTCGCCGGCGAGCAGTACGATCCGTGTTTTCATCTCGCCTGTGACACGTTGGCAAACCATAGCATGGTCGCGCTCGACACCAATTCCGACGCCGCCGCGTATGCGATCTACAAACTTGCGGAGGTCATTCGTGAGGTGCCAACCGTAACCGCCCTTCCAATCGCGGGTCTGGCATTGCTGGCGTCGCTGCTTGTCCTGGCCGGTGGCTTCGCCGCCCACAGGCGGGTTGTTCCGCAGAAGCATTGAGCTGCGCTCACGTTGATCCTTCTCGCGAAGTGGTCTGCCGTGGTCAATGCTCTGATGCCCGAAGTCGAATCCGGAGCGCACTGCGTGGATCATCGCCTCCCTCGGTGGGCGGAGTGGCCGGCGCAGCGCGAGTAGCAACCGGGCGGTGCGATGACGGAACCTGAACGAAGGATACTGTGGCTCGACATGATCAGGGCCTGCAGGCTTGGGCTGATGTAACAGAATCCGCCGACGATGGTCTTTCCAAGGAAGCGACACGCCTGAAACCCTGGATACTTTCAGCGTGAACTTTGCGAGATGGGCGCAGACTGTCCAAGCCAGGCGCACTCGACGACAGGCGTACAGCGCCGCGCGACATGGCACCACAATAGCGATCCACGACACTGATCGCAGCCTCGCGTACTGACGACATCACCGGGGCTGCGCGCGGGTTTTGAAACTTCCAGACCGGCGGATTCAGAGGCCCATGGATGACCGCTTCGCGCCTGCGGCGATTGCACTGACCACCCGATCCGGCACGCAGGCCGGGGCTACGCGTTCATCCAGCCACACAGCCGTGGTCAGCTTGCGCAGTTCGTTGGATGCGGCAGCACATCCGGCGACGGTCAGCACTTCACCAGTACAGCCCGGCAACATTGCGGCCAGCAGCTGCTCGATTGTTGATGCAGTGGCAAGGCCTTTTGCACTGGTCTGGTCTGCAACAAAAGCCCCGGCCAGCACCAACAGGTCAAACCGGTCGAAGGGCAGGCCCGTTTCCAGAACGCCCACGTCATTCACAAAAATCACGATACTGTCGACGCTCTGCTCGCGCAGCAGCACCCGCCCGCCTCTGTAGGCGTCCAGCGGGCCAACAGCGATCTGGCGCGCACCGATCCCGGCACCACTCGTGTTCGCAATGCCAACGGTGATGCCGGCGCATGCACTCGCGTCGGCGATCGCCGTGACAAGTTTCGGATCCGGGCCGGCGCCGAGGATGATTGCGATCGGGATGCGTCCGTTGCCAGGCACAAGTCTTCGCAGAATCGCGGGATACACATGCGAGTTGGTAAGCACGCCAATATGCGGGCGGGCGTTCACCTCGCAGATTGCAGCGCCCGTTTCAAGCCAGGAACGTTCGATATCCGGGATGATGAGATCAACCCCGGCGAGATCGAGCCGCAGCGCATTGGCTGCGCGCACCGCCAGTTGCCGGTTATCCGCATGGACCTTGCCGAACACGTTCACCGGTTCGCCGCCGCGGGAGATGTTGGCCGTGCGGCGCAGGCGCACGAACCGGTTCGTGGCCGGAATGGCATCGGGCGTAAGATCGGCCTGCGCGAGCATGGAGCGCGCTTCGGCATCGAGTTCGATTGGCTTCAGTTGTCCGGGCCGGCCATCGCTGCGCCATGGCCGGGCGTTGGTCAGTTCAATCAGCTCGCGCACACTGTGCTTGCCGTCGCCGGTGACGCCGCCGGGAACGCGCTCGGTGGCGGCAATCAGTTCGCTGCCAAAAACAGTCAGCCGGTAATCCCGGCCCTGAATGTGTCTTTCCACCAGCACGGGCCGTGAGTGTCGGACCGCCTCGGCAAAAGCGGTTTTCACTGCGTGCGGATCGCGCAGGTCTGCCGCCACGCCGATCCCGCCATCGCGATTCAGGGGCTTGACCACAACCGGGTACCCCAACCGGTCCGCGGCCGTCAGCGCCTCGTTTACATCGTTTACAGGGAGATTCGGCGGCACGGGGATTCCGGCCTGACGCAACATTTCGACGGCCAGCAGCTTGTTCTGTACATAGCGGGCCGCGAGATGGCCGGTTGCGTCGGTGAACGTGCTGTCGAGCCAGCGGGCCTTTGCGCCGTATCCGTACTGGACCACGCCACCAGGCAGTGTCTCGTGGGGAATGCCGAGCTTGTGCGCCGCCTGCATCATGGGTACGACGTTGTGTGTTCTGGACGCAGCTCCACGCAACGATTCCAGCACGTGCGCAGGGATCGAGTCCGTTCGCCTGTCGTCACCATCCTCAATCAGGGCCGCGAGTTGTTGCAGCAGCCAGCGCAACGCATCGTTCGTGGCGGCGAGCGAGTCCCGTGGGGCGGGGATTGCCAGGCTTCGAGCGGCGTCGCCCGCATGCTGCCCGACAATGCGTCCCCGTTCGAGGATGGACACGCCGGTTGTCCGTTGCATCTCAAACAGCCAGTGCAGCAGCGACTCGTGCACAGCATCTCGGTGGTCCTCGCGGTGATCCAGCGGTAAGGGTTCAACACGCAATCCCGCGGCCTGCAGGAATTGCATGACGCGTTCGTCGAACCGCTGCGCAATATTCGCCGGAACGGCCGCCGGCAGTTCAACACGAGCAAGCACGCAGGGCTGACGCAGCCCATGCAGGTAGCCGCGAGTCTGCCTGGGTTTGCGCGCAAGGAACGGAGTTGGCGACTTTTTCGATGCTTTGGCGCGGCGAAAGATCATGACTTCACTTCGCCCGCGTTGCGACCGTGGGGCAACGCCCAGCCAGCTCATAGTGTCCGTGACGACGGACGACATCCGTAAAGCAGGGTGCGAGAAGATCGAGCAGAACGGGAAACGTCGGGCAAGTGTAGCGCGTCGCACTGTTCGAATAGGCATCGATTGTGTCGATCGTATCGCGCGTCCAGCCCGTGCGTGCGGCAAGCGCGTTGCGATCGTCAAACACCTGTTCGAACAGCGCATGCACATCGGCCACCGCGATGCCGTAATCCGGTGGCCCGGCAAGCGACATGGACAGTCGCAGTTTCAGCGCATGGAAACTGCCGATCTCGCCTGCATGGACGGCGCGCTTGATTTCCTGTGGTGTCTCCACGCGATCGGGCCGCACGAAGCAGCGCAATGCCAGGAGGCCGCCGGGCCGCAGGACGCGGTGCACCTGGGTCAGTACGCTGACGTATTCGTCCAGCGACTCCAGCACGTACAGCGATCCGTCGCCGATGACGGCGTCCAGACTTTGGTCGGCGGCGGGAAGTTCCTGCCAGCGCGCGACTTGAACCTCGCTGGCGATGTTCGGGTTGGGCGTCCACACCCGCGCGATCATTTCCGCGCTCTGGTCGAACGCACGCAGATCAACGGTGCCCTGCCATGGCAACTGGACAAGCTCCGGTGTAACGCCAAGCACGCCGATCACTGGGCGGGAGTTTGCGCCTGCGAGTGCCGGAGCCAGGGCCTCCATCATGATCCGGGCGTCTTCCGGTCCGGGCCGCAGGGGCGGGCCGATCTGCTGCCACTGACTGGAATGGCGTTGCCAGACGTCCGGTGTCGAACTCATGCGGGAAATGCAGGGTGAACCGCGTGGCGGGGCCGAGGGGCAACCGCGGCGGACTTGCCGGAGTCGCAAACGAAAACGGGGCTCGCACGAGCCCCGTCGGAAACGGCCCGGCGCGTCCGCTCAGGCGTTCGCGCGGCGCGTGCGCCAGACACCAAGGCCCCCGAGCAGGCTCGAGAGCAGGCCGAGCAGCCAAGGGCCGATGGCTGGGACCGACCGCGCTGAATCGTATTCGACGATATAGTCCTCGCCGATGTCCGTGGTGATGAACGGGCAGTCGACGGCCATCCACTTTCCGAAATTAGCGTCGCCGGTGTCGGAGTTGATCACCATGAAATCCAGAGTTTCTTCGGCGATCGGCCAGTTAGTGTAGGCGCCGTAGGGTTCGCCGCTGACCCATTGCCAGCCGCCGCCGAGATCATTGCGCCCGCCGATCCACGCGTTAAAACTTCCGCCGTGCAGCTGAATCAGGCTCTGGACGGTGGCCTGTTCCTGGGCACTGGTGATCGTGACCAGATACCCGCCGCGCGCCAGCGCCCCGGCCTGGGCGCCGGTCCAGCAGGTCTCGTTGGCGTCAACGTATTCATAGACGTGGCCGTTTGGACCGGTCACGCTCGGTCCGGCGATGGCCGTGCCCATGCCAACAGTCATGGTGACGCCGACGCCCGAAATGAGTTTGCCATTCATGATTGCTCTACCCTTAGTGTCCTGTCCCACAATTATCTATCGTTTCTGCGTTGCACCCTTCGTCTTGCGGTAACAACCACCTTGCGCACCCCGCGATGCCCGAAAGGCTACCCGGGCAGATCAGGTAGGGCAAGTCGGGCGGCCGCCAGCGTGACATTTTCCCGGGACCGTGAAACCGGCGGTTTGTATTGTCGCACCGGATCGCTATAGTAGGGCTGCCTGCGATCGGCCCCGGCCAATGATTGGATCGAAAGCAGGCTTACGCCCCGCTTGAGATGCGGGGCAAGGGTATCAGGGAGCCACCGGAACACATGGTGCCAGGACGAGCCGCCCGGGCAATGGCCACGCCGATCGGCGTCGAGCCGGACTCTGCCCGAAGTTTCCGTCTTTTTGATCTGTCGACCGCCCCGGTTCACGGATCGTTCTGCACGACCGCTCGAGTCTCCCGACAGGACTTCCGCGCCTTGCACGCGGATTCACACGCCGCCGATCCGGCGGCAATTCTTGCTGACATGAAACCCCACAGGGAGGCTTCGCTCCATGAGCACTGATCGTAGACAAGACGCATTGAAGGTTCGCATCGCGGCCGCCGAACTGGCCGCAAGCCGACCACACCCGCGGCACATCGCCAACGGCGACGAACAGAAATTCCGGCATGAAAGCGGGGAACCCAGCTACCTTGCCAGCTTCACCAAGGGCATGCCGCACGACATCGACACCGGACTGGTGAAATCGCCAACGGACTTTCAGAAGTTCGTCAAGGCGATCGACAGCGGCGATCCGCGCGACTTCATCGAGACCCCACTCGGCCCCGACGCAGGCGTGTCCGGCCCGCCGGGTTGTCACGGCCCCTGGGAATCGGCGAAGGCCAAGAACGCGGGCGACAAGAAGGGTGCCGCGGTGCGCGCCTGGGAGAGCCAGAGCGCCGGACGCACCTTCGATCTGGAAGGGCCGGACGCGCAGGCCGTCACCATGCCGCCGGCACCGGCGATCGGCAGCGACGAACTGACCGCCGAGATGGCCGAGGTCTATGCGCAGGCCCTGCTGCGCGACGTGGCGTTCGCCGACATCGTCAGCGAGAAGGGCAAGGTCTTTTTCAATTGCAAGACAGACCCCACGCCGGACACCACGGTTGAAGACGTTCTCAAGCTTCTGAACAAGCTCAAGTGGTTCAAGGATCCGCAATGCTGCGGCCTGAGCGCGGCAGAAGTCAGCCGCAAGCGCAAACAGGTTGGTTCCACGTTCGGGCTGAACGGCCAGAATGCGTTCCGCGGCATCACCGCGGGCGACGAGATCGGCCCCTACATCTCGCAGTTCCTGCTGGCCGGCAACACCGGACTCAACGGCGCTGACAAGGAACGGACCGCCGCCGACGGCCTGATCGCCTATGGCGCCGCGAACATCGACCAGCGCGTGCGTTACGCCCGCCCATGCGACGACCACATGACCCGCTGGGACGAGTGGTTCGACGTGCAGAACGGCGCTGATCTGCGCGGCATGGAGGCCTATGCCACGCTGAAATGCGACAAGGACACGGTCACGCGCCGCTTCATCACCACGCCGCGTGATCTCGCGACCTATGTGCATTACGACGCGCTCTACGAGGCCTATCTGAACGCCTGCCTGATCCTGCTCGGAAACAAGACGCCGTTCGATCCGGACATCCCGTTCCAGGGGCCGGACTGCGCGGATCATCAGCAGGGTTTCGCGCACTTCGGCGGCCCGCACATCCTGTCGCTGGTGACCGAGGTCGCGACCCGTGCACTGAAGGCCGTGCGCTACCAAAAGTTCAACGTGCATCGACGGGCGCGTCCCGAAGTGCTCGCGGCGCGCATTGCAAACCGCTCGAAACTGAACGAACCGCTCATCGACCAGATGGCGACGACGAGCGGAATGAAGGAAATCCTGAAGCTCGTCGCAAAGAAGAACGGCAGCGACCCGAAACTCGGCGCCAAGAACCATCTTCTGCCGATGGCGTTCTGCGAGGGCTCGCCGATGCATCCGGCGTATGGCGCCGGGCATGCGACGGTCGCCGGCGCCTGCGTGACGATCCTCAAGGCGTTCTTCGATCACAAACATCCGTTGACGATTGCCGGCAATGACACCACGGCCTTCGTGCCGGACAAGGATGGCTGCAAGCTCGTGACCGTGCCGGTCACCAACGGGCGACTGACGGTCGAGGGCGAGCTCAACAAGCTGGCCTCGAACATCGCCATCGGACGCGACTGGGCCGGCGTGCATTACTTCACGGACTACATCGAGTCGCTGCGCATGGGCGAGCAGATCGCCATCGGCATTCTCGAAGAGCAGAAACTCACCTACGGCGAGAACTTCTCCATGACCGTGCCGCTGTACGACGGCGGCGCCTACCGCATCTGATCCGGCACCACGCGAATCAGATGATTGGTCTCGACGGCACAGGGACGTGCCGTTTTCGCGATCTGCAATGGCCTGAACCGGGCCGTCACTGTGATCCGCGGGAAAAACCGGCCACCGGATGCTCACGATTGCCGACTGCGTGCAGAGCGTGGATCGAACCCCGGCCTGACGCGGGTCACGTAAACGCCATTGCGCTTCCATAAATCCGGGCTTCGTGCGCTAGCATGGATTACGCCCGATCCCCGGTTCCGCGGCGGCGCGGTGACCCGGGCGTTCGGACATCGACAGCCAACATGCCGCCGGCCAGACCGCCATGGTTGCACCAAGCCATTCGCCTGCGGGCGACGACCCATCGCTGCGTCGAACACGCGCTGCGGCCGGTCGTGCACCCCATGAAGCCGAATGGGCCACACTCACGGCGGAAGCCGTGGCGCGGCACCTTGGGTCGGACCCGCAATCCGGCCTTGGCGTCGACGAGGCGCGGCTGCGCCTGGCGCAGGTCGGACCCAACACGCTGCGTGAAGGCCGCCGTCGCGGTCCGTTGCGCATCCTCGGGGCACAGTTCGCCGATCTGCTGATTCTGATCCTGATCGCGGCGGCGATCGTCTCCGGCCTGATCGGCGATCTGGTCGATACCGTCGTCATCCTCGCACTCGTGGTGCTGAACGCCGTGATCGGCTTCGTGCAGGAATATCGCGTCGAGCGCGCCGTGGCCGCGCTCAGGCGGCTCGCGGCCCCGGTGGCGAATGTCGTGCGCAGTGACCGTGTTGCCACCGTCGCCGCCGCGGACCTGGTGCCCGGCGATGTCGTCCTGCTCGAGGCCGGCAACATCGTTCCGGCGGATCTGCGACTGGTGGAAACCGTCGCGCTCAAGGTCGATGAATCCGCGCTGACCGGCGAGTCGCTACCGGTGGAAAAGCACACACGGGCGCTCGCGGCAGCGAAACTGCCGCTTGGCGAACGCAGTTCGCTGGCGTTCAAGGGTACGGTCGTGACCTACGGACGTGCGCGCGGCATGGTCGTCGCGACCGGCATGAGAACCGAACTCGGCGCCATCGCGAACCTGCTGGAAACCGGGCAGGATGCGCTCACCCCGTTGCAGAAACGCATTACACGATTCGGCCACGTCATCGCCGTGGCGGTGCTGGCGTTGTGCGTGCTGATGTTCGCGGTCGGCGTGCTGCGCGGCGAACCGATCGAACTCATGGCGCTGACGGCGATCAGCCTCGCCGTGGCGGCGATACCGGAGGCGCTGCCGACGGTCGTGACCGTGACGCTCGCGCTGGGCGCCTATCGTCTCGTTCGCCGCAATGTACTGATCCGCCGTTTGCCCGCCGTCGAAACGCTCGGCTCGGTGACCTTCATCTGCTCGGACAAGACCGGCACGCTGACCGAAAACCGCATGCGCGTGGAGGCCATCTACACGGACGGCGAATTACGCACCGGCGCATCGCTTTCGCAGCCCCGTTTCGGTCGGGCGACCGACCTGCTGTTTCATGCGCTGGCGCTGAACAACGATGCCCGGCGCGGCGACGGCGACGCGCTGATCGGTGATCCGACCGAGACCGCGCTGTATCGCGCCGCCGAGGATGCCGGATTCCACAAGGAGACCTTGTCGCGCGAGACACCCCGTACCGGGGAGATCCCGTTTGAATCGGAACGCGGGCGCATGACCACGCTGCATGCCGGCCGGGATGGCACCATCGCCTACACGAAGGGTGCACCCGAGACGCTGTTTGCCCTGTGCGGTCAGCAGATCACGGATCGGGGCGAGCAGCCGTTCGATCGCTCCGGCGCCGAGCGGGTGGCACGGCACATGGCGAACGATGGCCTGCGCGTGCTTGCGATCGCCTGTCGGCGGTTTGCGGACCGCGTTGAGAACCTGACCGCGGAAGACGTCGAACGTGAGCTGAGCTTTCTGGGGCTGATCGGCCTGCTGGACCCGCCACGCGCCGAGGCCGCCGACGCCGTGCGCCTGTGCATGAGCGCCGGCATCACGCCGGTCATGATCACCGGCGACCATCCGGGCACCGCCAGGGCCATCGCGCAACGTCTGGGCATGATCGACGACAAGGCAATCGTGCTCACCGGGCACGAACTCGCGCAGATGGATGGCGCGAGTTTCGAACGCGAGGTCGAGCGGGTTCATGCCTATGCGCGACTCGCGCCGGCGCAGAAGATCCGCATCGTCGAAGCCCTGCAGGATCGCGGCGAGTTCGTCGCGATGACCGGGGACGGTGTCAACGATGCCCCGGCGCTGAAACGCGCCGACATCGGCATCGCCATGGGTCGCAGCGGGACCGATGTCGCGCGCGAGGCCAGCGACATGATCCTGCTCGATGACAACTTCTCCAGCATCGTCGCCGCCGTACGCGAAGGGCGGCGCATCTATGACAACATCCGCCGGTTCATCAAGTTCATCATGACCGGCAACTCGGGCGAGCTGTTCACGCTGTTTCTCGCACCGTTTCTCGGCATGCCGATTCCGCTGCTGCCCATTCACATCCTCTGGGTGAACCTGGTCACCGACGGGCTGCCGGGGCTGGCGCTGGCGGTCGAGCCGGAGGAACGCAACATCATGCGCAGACCCCCGCGGCCGCCGCGCGAGAACATCTTTGCGCACGGCATGTGGCAGCACATCGTCTGGGTCGGCCTGCTGATTGCGGGCCTTTGTCTGCTGGTCCAGGCATGGGCGATTCGAAATGCCAGCGAACACGCGCAGACCATGGTGTTCGCCGTCATTACGCTCGCGCAGATGGGACATGTACTGGCGATCCGTTCCGATCGCGAGTCGCTGTTCAGCCTGGGCATTCTTACGAACCCTGCGGTGCTCGCCGCGGTGCTGGCGACATTCGCGCTCCAGCTCGCGGCGATCTATCTGCCGTGGTTTAATTCGGTGCTGCGAACACAGCCGCTGGCGCCGACCGAACTGGCCCTTTGTCTGGCACTATCATCGGTCGTGTTCGTGGCCGTGGAAATCGAGAAGGCGCTGGTTCGCCGTGGCTGGCTGTACGGCGCGGCAAAACGCGCAACGCACCGCATCACCTGATACTGACCATCCGGTCGAGGTCCAACACGATGAAAACACGAACCGTCCTGCGGTTTCTGCCGATGGCCCTGGCTGCGTTGCCGGTGCACCCGGCATCGGCCGAGGTCTCCCTGCCCGGCAGCTACGCCAAGGTGACCTCTGAGTGCACCAAGCTCGAGGGCGACGCACAGGTCTGCATGGTGCAGTTTTCCGATGGCACACGCTGCGTGGTGGCGCGCGAACCAAGGGAACCCGGCACGAGCGCAGCACCCTCGCCGGCGATCGCCTGCTCGTTCCGCTAAGGAGACTCTGAACAATTCAGAGTTTCCCGCAGCACAGGAACGTGCTGCTGTTCTGGCAATCCGGGACGGATTGACCAGACCTTCCCCATGGGCCGACACCGGCCTGCGGTCGGCCGCGCACCGACCGCAGGCCGATCAACGCACCAGACCGAGCACTCCGATCGCGATCAGATAGATGGCGACCACATAGTTCAGCAGGCGCGGTTTCACGAGAATCAGGATGCCCGCGACCAGCGCGAGCAGAGGGGCGATCTGGACATTCAGGGACATGGTCGTGTGCTCTTTGTGGTTGGACTGGAGTCGTTGTCCGGCACGCGCCGGCCTGCCGGGGCAATCGTAGCTCGCTCCGCCCGCACCCGGAACCGGAAGGCGTCCCCGCCTCGCCTGGCGTGGAGCAGGCCGTACCGGCGGGTTCATCGCCGTAAACCCGGATATTTTCTGATATAACGCAAGGGCAGTGACTGCCGGGCCTTGGCACGCAGGACCCGGACATAATCTCAAAAGCCGGCACACCGGAATTCAGAACGAGCGTCAACCGCTCAGGGAGTCAGCTACATGATCCGATCGCTAGCCACGGCGGCATTGGTTTTCTTTTCCGGCATCGCCCCTGCGGCCGAGCCGTTCGAGCAATGCGGTTCCACCGAACTCCTGAGGGCCAGCACGCCGTTCAGTTTCATTCCGTCCACCAACGAGGACGGTACGCTGACGGTGTTCTATTCCACGGCTGATTTCACCGGCGGGAATCCGAACGGTGACTTCCAGGCGTTCTTCCATAACACCGTGACCGCGCAGATCGTGCAGCTGACGGGCGGCGTCGTGCCCGTGATCGCCGCACCGAGCACCCAGAACGCCTTCACCGCCGATGGCACGCTCCTGGCCTATGCATCGAATGCGAATCCGACTGGTGGCAATCCGGATGGTAACACCGAGATCTTTCTGTACAACACGGTGCTCGAATCGCACACGCAGCTGACGAGCACCACGGGATCGATCAACGGGTTCCCGGCGCTCAGTGACGACGGTACAACGGTCGCGTTCTTCTCCACCGGCGATTTTCTGGGCACCAACGCAGACGGCAACGCAGAGATATTCATACTTGCGATCGGGGCCGGGACGATCAAACAGGCCACGAATGTCGCCGGTTCCCATCTGTCGAGCGCGCCAACGATCAACGCGGCCGGCACCGCGATCGCGTTTACCTCGTCCGCGGACCTGACCGGAGGCAATCCGGACGGCAACACGGAACTGTTTTTCCAGCACACGGCGACGCTGTTGACGACCCAGGTCACCAGCACCGTCGGTTTCGAGAGCAACGATTCGCCACAGATGGACGACCTGGGCAACACCGTCGTGTTTACCTCCAGCGCCAACCTGGTGCCGCCCGGCAACATCGACGGCAACACCGAAATCTTCCTGTGGGAGAACGGCGTGGGTTTCACCCAAGTCACCGCGACCACGGGCGGCGAAACCGATGCGCCGACCATCAGCGGCGATGGCACGCGGGTGGGCTTTGTTTCGGATCGCGACCTCGTCGGCAGCAACGCCGACGGGAACCAGGAGATCTTTTACTGGAGCAGCATCTCGGGCGCGACCGGTCAGGCCACGGATTCAGCCGGCGACCTGCTGCTCGGCAACGATTTCCCCGCATACTCGGGCGATGGAGAACACATCGTTTTCGCAAGTGACGCGGACTTCAGCGCCATGCCACCGATGGGCGTGTTTCTTTTTGGTTCGATTCAGAATGCCGAGATACTGCGCTTCGATCACATGGGCGGCGGCATCGTCGCACTGACGGACACGCCAACCAACCTGCTCGCGGCCGTGTCGCTGAGCGGGGACGGATTACGGCTGGCGTTTGACGGTGTGCTGGAGATGTTCCCGCCGCCGGTCAATCGGCTGCAGCTCTATGAGGGTCCTGTGGCGAGCCTGTCGACTTCGCAGCGCATCGTCACCGATGGAGCATCGTTCATATTCTTCGTCCCGCAGGCCGCGGCCAACAGCACCGATGGTTCCCAGGTGATGTTTGCATCCACCGGCGACCCAGCCGGCAACAATGCGGACGGCAGTCTGGAGGCGTTTGTCTACGACGCGACCGGGCCGACCTTCATTCAGCTTACGGATGCCGGCGCCGTGACCGATCAATTCGCCGCGCCGACCTCGATCAGTGGCGACGGCATGCGCATCACAATCCTGTCGAGCGCGGATCTCACCGGCTTCAACGCCGACAACAGCGTTGAGCTGTTCCTGTTCGATCGCGGCACCAACACCCTCACACAGATCACCAGCGGCTCGGCCGGACTCGGCACCTCGCCGGCGTTCATCAGCCGGGACGGTTCACGCATTGCGATGATCTCCAACACCAACCCGTCCGGAACGAACCCGGACCTCAGCATGGAGATCTTCGTCTACGACATCGCATCGACGACCTTTACCCAGCTGACCAGCAACCCGACGGATATCCAGGACCTCGCGATCAATGCCGATGGCAGCCGGGTCGCGTCCACGTCCATTGACGACCTGACGGGACAGAACGCCGACGGCAACCGCGAGGTGTTCGTCTTCAACGTGCCGGGACCGGGTGTCACCCAGATCACCCAGACGACCAGCGGCGAGAATACCGGCCCGGTCATCAATGGGGACGGAAGCCGGATCGCGTTTCTTTCGAACGCGGATCTGCCTGGAATCGTGCATGGCACGGAGAATGACGTGATCCGCTACGACCTCGCGACCGGCGTTTTTCGCCAGTACTCGTCGCCGGGCGACACGTCCCGATCATCCCCGTCCATCGATGCGGCGGGCGACAAGGTGGCCTATATCGAGGGTGGCGCCCTGGCGCTATTCTCGTTTGAAGCGAGCGTGCGGCTCGGTCAGTGCGTGACCATTGATCCAAAGGATGTGCCCACGACGAGCACTATGACGCTCTGGCTCTCGCTGCTGACGCTCGCAGTCGTCGGCCTTGTGGCACTTCGGAGCAGAAAGCGGTTGAGCTGAACCGCGCCGTCAGACCAGCGCCGCGGTCTTGACCTGGGCGTAGACGCGGGCGCCTTCGCGCAGACTGAGCGCATGCGCGGATTTGCGTGTGATCCGCGCCAACAGGGGCGATCCGCACAGATCGAGCCGTACGAGCAACTGCGCCGGACCATCGTCGGCGAGTTCGGAGACGGTTGCCGGGAAGATGTTCAGGATGCTCGTGCCGGTCTGATGTTCCAGCGTCAGACTCACGTCGCGCGCCAGCACCCGCAGTCGTGCACGCTGACCGACGGGCAGTTCGTTACGCGCGATGCTGAAGCGTCCGCCGGCGAAATCCAGCAGCGTCAGATGAAACCTCTCGTCATGCGCGGTGACCTGCGCCTCGATAACAGTGTCGGCCTCCGCCCCCAGGTCACGCGCAAGGTCGAGTCGGGTGCGCAGCTCGCGCAGAGCACCGCTGGCGCGTACGCGACCCGTTTCCATCAGCACCAGATGATCGGCCAGTCTCGCGACCTCGTCGGGTGCGTGACTCACGTAGATGACCGGCATCGCGAGTTCCGCGTGCAGTCGTTCCAGATACGGCAGGATCTCGGCCTTGCTGCGCTGATCCAGCGAGGCAAGGGGCTCATCCATCAGCAACAGTCGCGGACTGGTCAGCAACGCGCGTGCAATCCCCACGCGCTGGCGTTCACCGCCGGACAGATCGGTCGGCGCACGATCGAGCAACCGGTCGATTCCAAGCAGGGTCGCGGCGTCGCCGAGGCTCACGCGCCGATCCGCGGCGGCGATGCGTCGCAGGCCGTACTCCAGGTTGTCGCGCACGCGAAGATGCGCGAACAGGCTTGCTTCCTGAAACACGTAGCCGATCGGGCGCCGATGCGCTGCCAGAAACACGCCGGCGGAGTCGTCCTGCCAGACCTCCCCGCCGACGTGCAGTTGTCCACCCAGGCGCGCCAGACCGGCGATACAGCGCAGCACGGTGGTCTTGCCGCATCCGGACGGACCGAACAGCGCGGTGATGCCGTGCATCGGTGCGCTGAATTCGGCATCCAGCCTGAAGCTGCCGATGCTTCCGGCGAAACGCAGACGGATTGCCTGCGCGCCGTTCATGGTGTGATGCGCGCGCCGCGCCTGTTGAGCAGGAACATCGCGAGCACCACGACGAACGCAAACACCAACATGCCGCCGGCGAGCCAATGGGCCTGCGACCATCGCAGGGTCTCGACGGCATCGAAGACCGCAATCGACAGCACCCGTGTTTCGCCCGGGATGTTGCCGCCGATCATCAGCACCACGCCAAATTCGCCAACTGTGTGTGCAAAGCCGAGTACCGATGCGGTCAGGAATCCCGGTCGTGCAATCGGTACGGCGACCGACCAGAACGCATCCCAGGGTGACGCGCGCAGCGTCGCCGCCACTTCGAGTGGACGATCGCCGATGGATTCAAACGCATTGCGGATCGGCTGCACGACGAAGGGCATGGAATAGATCACCGAGCCGATCACGAGCCCGGTGAAACTGAACGCGAGCGACCGCCCGCCGAACAGGCCCGCGATCCAGCCGCCGGGTCCGTCGGGCCCGAGTGCAATCAGCAGATAAAAGCCGAGCACGGTCGGCGGCAGCACCAGCGGCAGCGCGACAATGGTTGCCACCAGTTCCTTCCACCGCGCGCGGGAACGCGCGAGCCACCAGGCGATCGGCGTGCCGATCACGAGCAGGATCAGCGTCGTGATGGACGCCAGCGCGATCGTCAGCCGGACGGCGCTCCAGATCGCGCCAGAATCAGCCATGCCGGTTGTGTGCTTCAGTCGCCACGGTCATAACCATAGCGTGCCTTGATCCCGTCGGCGGCCGCACTGCGCAGAAAATCCAGGAACCTGCCTGCCGCAGGGTTGGTTGCGCCGCGACTCAACAGCACTGCGTCCTGCGCGATCGGCGGGTGCAGCGAGTCCGGCACGATCCAGCGTGATCCATCCGTGCGCTGGATGACCTGCGACAACGCCACGAAGCCGAGTTCGGCATTGCCGGTTGCGACGAACTGAAACGCCTGCGCGATGTTCGCCCCCTGCACGATGCGCGGTGCGACGGCGTCATACACGCCCAGCGCGTGCAGCGTTGCAACCGCCGCGGCACCGTAAGGCGCGGTCTGCGGGTTCGCGATCGCGAGCCTGTGAAACCCGCCAGCCCGCAGGCTGGATGCGCCCGCAACGCGGTCGGCCTCGCGGCTGAACAGCACCAGCCGACCGGTGGCATAGGTGAACTGGCTGCCGGCGACGGCAAGACCGTCGGCGATGGCCTGGCGTGGACGCGCCTGATCGGCGGCGAGGTACACCTCGAACGGCGCGCCCTGGCGGATCTGCGCATAGAGCTGACCGGTGGAGCCGAAGCTCAGGCGCACCGTGTGACCGGTCTCGCGCTCGAATTGTGCGCCGAGTTCCTTTGCAGGCTCACTGAAGTTCGTCGCGACGGCTACGAAAAGCTGCGCAGCCTGCGCGCCGCCCGGTGCCGATACAAAGCCGACGAGCGCGAACCACAGCGCAACATACCGAATCCGGCCGCGGCGCCCCGTCAGGTTGTGCAATCGCTGTTCAGTCATCGTGCCGTTGCGCGCCGCGTTCGCTACAGGTAAGCCGCCGGATCGATTCCCAGCCGCACGCATAGCTCACGAAACACCGCCTCGCGCGCCGCGCGCTCCGGCGTGTTGAAGCGCAGAAAGAATGGCCGTTGATCCATGTCGAACGACGACTCGGCCTTGCCGTGCAGATACATCAGCATGGCGGCGAAGTGCACGGCCACCTCGCCCGTGCGATCAAGTGCGCCGCGCAGCAGTGCGCTCAGTATCGCCTGTGGGTGAAATACCTCGACTTCATCGAGCGCCTGACTCAGACCGCCGTAGAACTCCGCGCGCTCGAGCGCGTCAACCAGCGTCCGCGTGCGGGTGTCGGAGTCGGCCAGTTGCGGCGCATGGCGCAGCACGGCCGTGGCGAGTTCGCTGTCATCGCCGTGCGCGAGCGTCTCGCGCAGCCGTGTCAGCGCCGGCTCGCTGCCGATTGCGGCCAGCGCCTCGACATCGCGCCAGTCGCTCACACCGCGCGCGAGCAGAATGGACTCGATCGTCGCACGCTGCACCGGCGTCGCCGCATGGATCGCGCCGATGTCATAGCCGGTGCCGTCGTGCCACTTCTCGTAGTCGATCCGCATGCTCTGCACAAAGCGTTCGACCAGCGGGTCGCCGGGGTTATGCATGATGCGTTTCGATTCGCGTCAGTTCGCGGGCTTGTTGCGCTTGTCCATTTCGTCGAGCAAAACCTGCGCGTTGGTGACGATCTCGCCCATCGTGGTGTCGGCTGCGCGTTTTTCAGCGAGGTCGCGCATGGTTTGCAGTGGTGTGCGTCCGTCAATCTCAAAGCGGTGAATCACGACCCACCAGGCGGTCTTCCACTCATTGAACCGGCTGCGCAGCGCCACCTGTGTATCCATGAAGCCGGTGTCATTGGCGTCCATGGCATTGAATGCGCGCAGCGCATCCGCGAGCGCTTCACCCTCGGCCGCGACTGCGTCGCGTATCTCGGGCTGGACCTGCTCCAGACTGACGACCACGCGCAGACCGGCGGCGCGAAGTTTCCCGTCCGGCGCGCGAATCAGTTGCGCGACCTCGGGCTGGCGGGCCTCGACGACCTTCATCACCGCCTGCACGCGCTTGAACGGGGCGCTGTAGGGCATGTGTGCGATCCACTGCTCGACGGGGTCGTCGGGTCTCAGCGCCACGAACGCGTCGGCCTCGGCAATGCGCGGGTCGGGCGCCGGCTTCGGCGGCGCATTCAGTTGATAGCGATAGCGGTACGACATCTTGCTGTCGGGCCAGGCGCTGCCGTCCTGCTGGCGTGGCGGCAACCACTCGCTCCAGGCGTCGCCGGCCCGCACCGGACCGCTCGTTGTCGGCATGCCAAAGGCGGCATAGCCTTCGAGCCCCTTGGCCAACCGGATGACGCGCTGGCCGCGCTGCGTGAACAGGTAAACGCCGGCGGGCATGATCCAGCGTCCGGCTTCTTCACGGACCGCGTCCATTCGCACGCCGCCTTCCTGCTTCGCGCGCTGGCGGCCGCCTTCGACCGAGGCGAGTTCGAAACGCCAGTCGGCGTCGGCGTCCGGGCGCTCACCGGCCGGGAAACGAAGCTCGACCTCGAGCGTCAGCGTCTGGCCGTCCTGCTCGGGTGCAATGTCCGCGCCCATGCGTCCGATCACGGCGGCGATTCCGCCGATCGATGCGATGCAGGCGAGCGAAATCAGGCCGGCCTTGAGGAACCCCGCCGAGCCGGGGCCGCCGAGATAACGGCTTACGAGCACCCCGATGACGATGCCGGCGACACCGCCGAGCAAACCGATGCCGACGACCAGATAGCCCGAGGCGCCCTCAAAGTTCGAGACGTGGTACCAGTTCGCCCAGGCCGCGGCGACATAGCCCGCGACCGCGAGCCCCAGGGCGCCGCTCAACAGTGCGACGACGATCGTCACAATCCAGCTCATCTAGGTCGATCCTCTCCGGCGCCGAGTCGATCTCGAGCGTATTGGCGACTCATTATGTGCGGCTTTTGGGACAAAACAAACGTGACCTACCCTCGGGCCTCGTCAGTTCATATTTCTACCAACCCCACTCCCTTTAGGTACCTGAAAGTTTCATCGTAGAATCGTGGCAACCGCGTGTGATCCTCGGGGTCGCCGGGAGGCACCACGATGACCATTCCTTGACGTGCTCGCGTAAGTAGCACTCGGTAAGCATTCTTCTGATACATCTTGCGCTCTGGTTTGTTGATTTGATTCCAGCGGTTTCCTATGAACGATCTGTGTTGCCAGCCGACCTGAGAGTAACGAAAGTCGGCATCCCAAGTAACGCAGGCCCAGTCGAGTTCCAGCCCCTGAATATGGAATTCAGTTGCTACGTCTTCCAGGTAGTAGGACGAGCGGACGTCCTCTTTGCCATCTAAGAACCAGTGCACTGGATCAACCGGTGTCTTTACGTCCATCGCGTAGGGTTTAAGCCGCTGGGCCTGCGAGGAAACCACAATGCCATAGCGCTCACTACCGCGCGCCTGCTCACGCAACCAGGCCTTAGCAACGCTCACATCACGGGTCAGCGCAATGGGATATTTCCCATGCAATTGCGACAAGGTCTGCTTTGCCAGATCGGAGTCGCAGTCCAGCAACTGCTTAACCCACAGCGCTAGATTCTCGGCACGAAAAGAGCGCATTGAAACCCCCAGGTGCAATTCTGGCCTGTGGTTAACCCTTGGATGACTTACAAGCTTTTCGAGCGCACCTTGGGCACTGTATTCGCATCCGTTAAGTTAGAAGAAAGATGTACATCCCAATTGGGATAGCTGCGAAGAATGGCATCAATCCACCCCCCAATACCGGCCTCCCCTGTATTGATTTCCTGTCCGCCGCCAACCAAACACACGACAACAGCCCAATCTGGGTGGCGATCCATACAGGAAATCAGGAACTCAGGCTCGGACTGCTGGAACCCATAAAGCCCCTTCTTGGTCGCCATAAACTTGGAAGTTTGCGCAATATTCCAGGCTCGCTGCGCCTCGTCGAATAGCGCCACATGCTCGGCAGGTGGGTCTTCGTCACGGAGACAGTCGTCTCGGAAATGGTGGACATTCTGGATGAACGCTTTCACCTTGCTGAGCGCTTCGCCCTTTCTCATACGTCCGCCCTGCTGTTTGGCACGACTGACGGTATCGCGCGCCAGGGCCTCGTGCAGTATTTTAACCAGCGGGCCGTTTCCAGAAAGGAATACGCTGTACAACGATTCGGCAGGATCGATGTGCTTTGTAGCAATATCCAGCCCTACCAGCGTTTTTCCAGCGCCAGGCACGCCAGTAACAAAGCAAATAACCTTGCGTTTCTTGTGCTTCGCTTCGGCGATGATCTTGTCCAAAGCAGCCGAAGTAACAGACAAATTGGTCGCGTCAGCATCACTACGCGAGATCGCTTCAACGGAATGGCCGCTGTATAGCGCCATTGCGGCCTCCACGATTGTTGGGGTTGGGCAATAACGGCCAGCGCGCCAAGCATCGGCACTCAAGGCTGGCGTATCGGCGAACGCCAACACTCCGCACAAGACTTCGCCAAGTCCCTCGCCATTAGTCAAGATCGGCTTAAGAATGTGATCATCCTTGCTCTGGGCAACCATTCTGAATGAGCAATCGGCGCGAGTGGCAATCAATATTGGAGCCACAGTCGCCGCATGGCTGACGTCATGAAAGTTCTTGAGGTCTAGGGCATAGTCCACCACTTGATCAACCGCATGGGCGGCATGTGCGCGCTCCCCCACCTTGAATTCCAGCACAAAGATCGTGGAACCCAGCAGTAGCACCACATCCACCCGCTTGCCCATGCGAGGAATTGCGTATTCAAAGTACACTGCGCCTTGCGCTCGTATCGTTTGCAAGCGGAGGTCGACCAAGACCTCCTTCAGTATGCGGATTTGCTCCCGCCAAGCATGTGTTTGCGCTTGCTCAATGGCGAAATCGCTATTTCTTGCGAGGCAGCCAAGTATGGATTCCTCGGTCGCCGCGAGAAAAGCAGGGAGTGTGGCGGAGTAGTACTCACGAGCGAGGCCTGGGTGTGGAGAACGCATTTGGTTGATCCTTCAGGAATGCACCGGGCTACCACGCTGCCTGTGCGCAGCCATGATCGCGGCGGGCGCGCGATTACGGGCGGCTTGCGCGCAAGACAATCGTAGCCCGAATCTCCGGTGGGCGCAGTCGCTGAAGGCAACTCCGAACTGGCCAGCGTTGCCTCAACGCGCGGTGGAGGCCGCCGTGCCGACCGCCGGTGGCACCGCGCCGGCCGGCTTGGACGCAGGCAGGGCACTGACGCCCGCCATGAATACGCTCGTCGCGTATGGCAGGGACTGAATCATCAGTACGACGATCCACACCACCATGTCGAGCAGTTCGGTGCCGTCGCCACGCGAGCGGGTCGCAACACTTCCAGAGGCCGGACTCGCCCGGTCGCGAGGACTTGGACTTGCAGTTGAACCGTTCGCCGGCGTCATTGCGCCCCTCGGACCTACGGCAAATGCGGTTCGGCGCAGCGCAACGTGAAGGCGCCCCTTGTAGCGACAACTCGACACGCGCGGGGCAGTGAGATGGGGGCAAAGAAAAAGGGGCGTCCGCCACGGTCGCGGCGGACGCCCCGGGATGCCCGAGTCAGGAACGACTCAGCGTGTCAGGCGAGGTCGAAACGGTCCAGCTCCATGACCTTGGCCCAGGCCGACACGAAGTCGTTGACGAACTTCTTGCCCGCGTCGGCGCCGCCGTAGACCTCGGCGATGGCACGCAGCTGCGAGTTCGAACCGAACACCAGATCCACGCGGCTAGCCGTACGCTCGACCTTGCCGGTCTTGCGGTTGGCGCCCTCGAACGCGTCGGCATCCTTGGTCACGGGCGTCCATTTCGTGCCCATGTCGAGCAGGTGCACGAAGAAGTCGTTGCTCAGCACGCCGGGACGGTCCGTGAACACGCCTTCCTTCGAGCCACCGAAGTTCGCGCCCATTGCCCGCAGGCCGCCGACCAGCACCGTCATCTCAGGCGCGCTCAGCGTCAGCAGCTGGGCCTTGTCGAGCAGCATCTCCTCGGCCGAGCAGGCGAACTTCTTCTGCTGATAGTTGCGGAAGCCGTCGGCGAGCGGTTCGAGCACCTCGAACGATTCGACGTCGGTCTGCGCCTGCGTGGCATCGGTGCGGCCCGGGGTGAACGGCACGCTGACCGTGACGCCGCCGTCGGCCGCGGCCTTCTCGACGCCGGCGCAACCGGCCAGCACGATCAGATCGGCCATCGAGATCTTCTTGCTGCCGGTGTCGAAGCCGGCCTTGATGCCTTCGAGCACGCCGAGCACTTTCGCGAGCTGATCCGGCTGGTTGACGGCCCAGTCCTTCTGCGGGGCCAGACGAATCCGCGCGCCGTTCGCGCCGCCGCGCTTGTCCGAGCCGCGGAAGGTGGAGGCCGACGACCATGCGGTGTAGACGAGTTCCGACACCGACAGGCCGGAGGCAAGGATTTTTTCCTTCAGCGCCTTCTGATCGGCCGCATCGACCAGCTCGTGATTCACGGCCGGCACCGGGTCCTGCCAGATCAGGTCTTCGGCCGGAACCTCGGGACCGAGGTAGCGCGACTTCGGACCCATGTCGCGGTGCGTCAGCTTGAACCAGGCGCGCGCGAAGGCATCGGCGAACTCCGCCGGGTTCTCGCGGAAATGCCGCGCGATCGGCTCGTAGGCCGGGTCCATGCGCATGGACATGTCGGCCGTGGTCATCATGATCGCGCGTTTCTGGCCGGCGTCCTCGGCGGCCGGGGCCATGTTGCGGTCATGATTGTCTTTCGGCGTCCACTGGTTCGCGCCGGCCGGGCTCTTGGTCAGCACCCACTCGTTGTCGAACAGCATCTCCAGGTAGGTCATGTCCCATTTGGTCGGGGTCGGGGTCCAGGCGCCTTCGATGCCGGAGCCGATCTGGTCGCCGCCCTTGCCGCTGCCGTGCCTGCTGATCCAGCCGAAGCCCTGCTCTTCGAGCGGGGCGGCCTCGGGTTCCGGGCCGACCAGCGCGGCGTCGCCGGCACCGTGGGCCTTGCCGAAGGTATGCCCGCCGGCGGTCAGCGCGACGGTCTCGTAGTCGTTCATCGCCATGCGCTTGAAGGTCTCGCGCACGTCGCGGCCCGAGGCGACCGGGTCCGGGTTGCCACCGGGGCCTTCGGGATTCACGTAGATCAGGCCCATCTGCACCGCGGCCAGCGGGTTTTCCAGGTCGCGTTCGCCGGAGTAGCGGTTGCCATCGGCCAGCCAGGTGCTCTCCATGCCCCAGTAGGTGTCGATCTCGGGGGCATAGACGTCTTCGCGTCCGCCGCCAAAGCCGAAGGTCTTGAAGCCCATGGATTCCAGCGCGACGTTGCCGGTCAGCACCAGCAGGTCGGCCCAGGACAGCCGCTTGCCGTATTTCTGCTTGATCGGCCACAGCAGGCGGCGCGCCTTGTCGAGGTTGACGTTGTCCGGCCAGCTGTTCAGCGGCGCAAACCGCTGCTGACCGCTGCCCGCGCCGCCGCGCCCGTCCATCGTCCGGTAGGTGCCCGCCGCGTGCCAGGCCATGCGGATGAACAACGGACCGTAGTGACCATAGTCGGCGGGCCACCAGTCCTGCGAGTCGGTCATCAGCGCCGTGAGGTCTTTCTTCACGGCCGCCAGATCGAGTTTCTTGAACTCCTCGCGGTAGTTGAACTCGCCGTCCATCGGGTTCGAGGCGGGCGAATTCTGGTGCAGGATGTCGAGTTTGAGCTGGTTCGGCCACCAGTCGCGGTTGGACTGGCCGCCACCGGCGGTGTGATTGAACGGGCAAGTGCCATTGGACATGGGGGAACTCCTCGTATTGGCTTCGGGTATCCAGGAACGAGGCTCATATAGAAAAGTAATTGAGAATCAATCTCCAATACTTATTTTCAAATTGGTCGATAGCCTCAGACTTTCGGAGGTCCGGCGAGGGCTTGGCGAATGCCCCGGGTCGCCGTACTGTGCCTTCCACGCACAGGGGCGGACATGACGCCGGGTTTTCCAGGGCGCCAGGCGACCCAACGGGTGCCAGCCTGCGCGTCCGTCAATCGTGAGTGATGAATGAAGAACCTGCCGGCTGTTTTTGCGGTTGCGGACCGCATCGCTTTTGGCGCTCCGCAGACCGTCGCCGAACGGGGGGTGCGGGGGCTGCTGGTTCTGGCCTTGTATCTCATTGGCGCCGCACATTTGATCCTGTTTTTCAACGGCGGCGACCTGGCGCTGGTGGCCTACGACTGGATCAAGGAGGACGCCTACCTCAATGCCCTACGCGATGCGCAAACGACAGGCGTACCACCGTGGACCTGGAGCGAGGCGTTCTACCATTCGACGCCGCGACTTCTGGCGAACCCGGAAATCATCCTGACACCCGACATCATTCTGCTGCGCTGGGTGCCAAACAGCATCTTCGTGATCATTCATATCCTGTTGTTCTACACAATCGGATTTCTGGGCAGTCTGTCGCTGGCCAGGCGAGCGAATGCGAGCCTTGTCGCCTTTGCGTTCTTCTGGCTGGTGTTCAATTTCAACGGAAGCATCACAGCGCATCTCGCGGTCGGTCATCTGCAGTGGGCGGGCTACTATCTGCTGCCGTTGTTTTTCGCCCTGCTGTTCCGTATCGCGGCCGATACCCGTGAAACCCCGGTATTTGAGCGATTCCCGATGCTGGCTATGGGGTTGCTTCTGGGTCTGTGGTTTCTGAACGGCTCATTTCACTTCGCAATCTGGGCTTGCATGTTCATGCTGATCGCGGCGCTGTGGAATCGTTCGCTGTTCAAGGGCGCGCTCTGGTCGATTGCCATCGGCGTCCTGTTGGGATTCGGCCGTGTATTGCCGGCGGCGCTGTGGTTTCCTGATCAACGGTCGTTTCTGTCCGGATATCCGGGATTCAGCGTGCTGTTTGACGCCCTCGTACTGATGCGGGAGCACGACCACCCGGCGATCGGCGGCCTGTTTGGGCGGCTGGGTTGGTGGGAGTACGACGTCTTTGTCGGATACGTGGCCCTGTTCGCTGTCGCGGTGGCGGGATACGCGGGCTTTCGCAGTCACAGAATCAGGTTTCGGGCACCGTTGATTGCCGCAGCCTGTGCGATGGCGCTGCTGTCTATGGGTGATGTGTTTGCCGTAGTCGCCAACTCGCCGCTGCCTTTTGCGGGAGTCGAGCGCGTTTCGTCGCGTTTCATCCTGCTGCCGCTCGTGCTGATTTTCGTAGTCGCCATGGCAGGACTGGATCCGCTGTTCCGGTCATCTCCAGCGATCTGGAAACCGGCGGTACTGGCGGCGCTTCCGCTCATGTTTGCCGAGTTGATGAACCACTCGCGGATCTGGCAGGTCGGGCGCCTGGAGGCGGCCGTGCACGATGTTGCCAAACCCGGGCTGTCGATTTCGCCAACCCACGACGCCGCCTATGCGTTCAGCGTCTATGCCGGCTGGTTCGTCTCGCTGCTGGCCATGCTGTTTGCGTTCTACTGTCTGGTCCGCGCCAGGGCCGCCGCCTGGCGGGCTGCCCCATGAGGACACCGGCGATCCGGGTCTCCAGCGTCCACGCGCCCCGCGGGTTCTGCTAGATTATTCTGTCTTAACGGGGGGTTACGTGAACATGAGCGCACCAGCGCAGCGCAACCGGTCGACCTTTCACGTCGAGCTGATCAAGCCGTCGCACTACGACGACGACGGCTACGTCATCCAGTGGTGGCGCGCCTGGATTCCGTCCAATTCCCTGGGCGTGCTGCATGCGCTGATCGGTCAGGCGGCCGAGCAGCGGGTGCTGGGCGACGCGGTCGATATCGAACTGCGCGCCTACGACGAATGCCACACCCGCATCCCGGTCGCGCGCATCGTTCGACGCATCCGCCAGGCCGGCGGTCGCGGCTTGGTCTGCCTGGTCGGCGTGCAGACCAACCAGTTCCCGCGCGCGATGGACCTTGCGCGGGAATTCCGCGCCGCCGGGATCGATGTCATCGTCGGCGGTTTCCACGTCAGCGGCTGCCTGGCCATGCTGCCGGAGACGCCGCCGGACCTCGTCGAGGCACAGGCACTGGGGGTCACGCTGTTCGCCGGCGAGGCCGAGGGCCGCATCGATCAGGTGCTGCGAGATGCTTGGGAAAGGCGCCTGCCGCCGGTCTACAACTATCTCGATTCGGCGCCCGCGATGAACGGGCAGCCGACACCGTCGCTGCCGCGCAGCCTGGTTCGACGTTACGCGGGTTCGCTTTCGACCTTCGATGCCGGCCGCGGCTGTCCGTATCTGTGCAGCTTCTGCACCATCATCAATGTCCAGGGGCGCAAATCGCGCTACCGCGACGCGGATGACGTCGAGCGGCTGATCCGCGCGAATGCCGAGGTCGGCATCAACCGTTATTTCATAACCGATGACAACTTCGCCCGCAACAAGAACTGGGAGGCGATCTTCGACCGTCTCATCCAGTTGCGAGAGCGTGAGGGGTTCGATTTCAACTTCCTCGTGCAGGTGGACACCATGTGCCACAAGATCGAGGGATTTGTTGAAAAGGCCGCGCGCGCCGGCTGCAAGAAGGCGTTCATCGGGCTGGAGAACATCAAGCCGGAAAACCTCGTTTCCGCACGCAAGGGGCAGAACCGCATTGGTGAATACCGCGACA
This sequence comes from Chromatiales bacterium, assembly GCA_020445605.1. Classification (NCBI taxonomy): domain Bacteria; kingdom Pseudomonadati; phylum Pseudomonadota; class Gammaproteobacteria; order Chromatiales; species Chromatiales bacterium. The sequence goes on along the minus strand of JAGRGH010000040.1, from coordinate 99,983 downwards.
TGCTCAACGCCTGGCGCAGCCATGGCGTCGTCACCTACTGCGGCTACATTCTCGGCTTTCCGGACGACACGCCGGAATCCATACTTTCCGACCTCGCGCTGATCAAGCGCGAACTGCCGGCGGACATGCTGGAGTTCTTCATCCTGACGCCGCTGCCGGGCTCGCAGGACCACAAGAACCTGGTTCTGAAGGGCGAATGGACCGATCCCGACATGAACAAGTATGACCTTGAGCATGTCGCCAGCCGTCACCCGCGCATGTCAGCCGACGAATGGCAGGGCATCTATCGCCGCGTGTGGGACGAGTACTACACCCAGGAGCACATCGAAACGCTGTTCCGTCGAGCCGCGGCCAGCGGCGTGAAGCCCAAGCGCATCCTGAGCATGGTGTTCCAGTTCTACGGCATGATGATTTTCGAGAACGTGCATCCGCTGCAGGGCGGGTTTCTGCGGCGCAAGAATCGCAGACAGCGTCGGCCCGGCTTTGCACGCGAGAGCGTATGGTCGTTTTATCCGCGGCGGGTGCGTGAGTTTGCAACCACCTACACGCGCGGAACGCTGTATTACCTCGCTCTGCGGCGCACCCTGCGGCGCATCCTCGCAGAGCCCGGGGTGGCCGGCTATACCGATCGGGCGTTGCAGGCCGATGATCAGTCAGCAGTGGACGGTCTGACGGCGCTTGAAACCCGGCAGCGTGAAGTCACCGCCGCGCGACACGCGAAGGCGCGCCTGGCGGCCAGTCGCGCGCATTAGTGTCCTATCCCGCCAGGGCGCGGCGCGAATCGATCGCCACGCATCGATTCGCATGACGGTGCGTGATACGCACCCTACATGTGCGGCGTGAGTAGGGTGCGCACCGCGCACCGGAAGGCGATTGAAATGCCGTACGCGGTGCGTGGTATGCACCCTGCCGAGTTGCAATGAAATCTTTCTGCGTGCTCCGCGTCTGTGCGGCTTGGTGCCAACGGCCTTTGAACCGCAGAAACGCAGAAACGCAGAGGGCACAGAGAGTTTCAGGGAACGAGGCTGCGCACGGCGTAACGTGTTCAATGATCACGCGCCGGAAATGGTGCGTGGTACGCACCCTACATGTGCGGTGTGAGTAGGGTGCGCGCCGCGCACCGTTTGTATCCTCGGCCCTGCGAGATGATCGCTGTTTAATGGAAGTGGCGGCGGCATCAACCGCAGGCATCCTTGTCGCCGAAGTTCTCCGGCTTGCGGGACCAGCCGACCCTGCCGTCCGGGGTCTTCACCTTGACCCACCAGGTGGACTCGGGAAACGCCATGCGTTTGCCCCAGCAGGTTCCGTCAGTCACGCAGCGATCCCAGCCGCCGTGCCCCTGGTACATGAACGTGGCCTCTTCGTCGAACAATTCGCCGTCGTGCCAGACCTGAAAGAATCCTTCGCCCCGTTCCGCATATACGCGAACGATGTCGCCCTTGCGATAGTCGTGACCGGAATCGAGGCTGCGGTAGTCGTGTAGCACCTCGATCCGGCCTGGCCGCGTCACGATGAGTTTTCCCGTGAGTCCTGCGACGCGGGTGCCGGGCAGTACGACCGCGACAACCGCAGCGGCATCGTCGGGATCAGCCAACAAGGTCGTTTCCGCGAGCGTGGACCATTCGCGGTATGCGCAGCACTCGAATGGACAGGCGCCGTCTTCGACCAGGGTTTGCGGCGGCGTCCGGTCGCTCGCGGCGGCGCCATCCGAGACAACGATCAGAAACCACAGCGCGCTACATACGGCGCGCGACGCTAGCGAACCCGGTATGCGGTGTGACACGCGACGCACGCGGCGGTCACTTCCGCCAACGCGCCCTGGGCCGCCTGTGCATCGCCTTCCTGGACTCTGAGCGCAAACCGGCTCGCCGCGCGGTGCATCTGCGTTCCGGTTTCCCGCATCGCCTGCGGCATCAGCCCGGCCATGTGGTGCGCGCCGTGCGCATCCAGTGAACTCATGCCCAGCCGCGCCTCGGCAATCGCCGCCGCCTGATCGTGTTCTCCTGCGGCCATGGCGTGGAGGATTTCGTCGAGCGCCGCGAGATGATCACGCATGTTCGCCATCATGTGGTTCTGCATCATCGCGGGAAACTCGACGAGCTGCCGCGAGTCGTTTTCCGCATGGGCCGAACCGGCCCCGATCACCAGCCACAGCAACGTGGCCGCAAGCCCGTGGAACCGCGTCATTGCCATTGTGACGGATCGTTGCATTTCGGACTGTTGAGCCGCTTCGGCAGCAGTTCCCGCTCGAAGTTGCCACCCGCGCAGCGGCCGACCTGCTGGCCCCAGGTCCTGCCATCCTCGGGCTGCCTGAGTTCATCCGGGAGTTTCGGGGCGACCTGTTTAAGGCAGGTCTCGGTCGTCGCCGACGCCTTGGCGTGGCAGGCGTCCGCCGTGATCGAGAAGCAGGAGCGAAAATAGCTCCCGTCCTCGCAGAACACCCGCGGCAGCAGGTCCTGCATCCCCGCCACCCAGCCGTCGCGGCTGACGACCACCTCGGCCGCCTGCGCGGGCGGCGCGCCCGCCAGCATCACGATCAGGGAGCCAGTCATAAAAGATTTGCGAACGTTCATGATGGAGTCTTTGAGGTACTGTCGACGACGGGGGTGCTATTGTAGCCACCCTCATGTTTCACAGGTCGCGTCGGTCTTTCGCCGTGCTCGGCGCCCTGCTCGCCTCGCTGGTCGGCTGCGAGCGTCCGCCGCGCGAGGTCCCGGTCAGCGAGCTGCGGTTTCCGGTCGTGCTCGTGTTTGGCGATACCGAAGCGCAGATCAACGTCAACGCACAGGACCTGGCGCTGATGCACATGGGGCATTACACCCACATGCCCGAGCAAATGCGGGTGATCGACGCGCAGGCACGGGTCTTCGAAATGCGCGACATCCAGGGCGAACACGGCGGCCTGTGGATGATGCTGAACCCGACCGGTCTGATGCCGATTTCCTTCCGGCTGATTCCGGCGCGGTCGTCCGGCCTTGAAGCCGCACGTGGCGTGATCCTGGGCTGCGAGTTCTTCGACCGTGTGCGGGGCGCGGACGAAACCGAACGCGTGCGCGATGCGGTGCGTCGCGCCTCGGACATGGCCAGCATCCTGCGCGCGATAGTCAACGCGCCGGAACCGGGTCAATAGGCCCTGCCGACGCCCGGGTGTTATGGGCAGAGAACCCCGTGGCAGTAATTCGCTCCGAACTGGTCCCCACCCGTGACCTGGTTTGTGGGGTCCGGCGTTCCGGATTGTTCATTGGCCTGAAACACATTGCCGCCGTAAATGGTCACGCTTGTTCCCACCAGGCCGGCGCCACGATTGCTCGAAACAGAGTTGTTCTCGATGAAGCCGTCCGCGATGATGCCCGGGCCGGTCATGCCACCGCCGATCCCGTTCGACTCCACCTGATTGATCCGGATTCTCGACAGTCCAGCGCCGACTATCCCATAGGCGCCGTTGTTTGTAACGACATTGAATTGCATGAGGCATGTAAAGCACTCGATGCCAGCTTCGCCGTTCTCGCGCGCAACATTGTTCTGCACCACACCGAAGCTGTTGATGATCCCGGAACCGCCGTTGTGTTTCACGACCACGTTCTCGATAAGCCCCTCGAATGACCGGATGCCGGTATCGCCCATGTTCCGAACGGTGCCATTCAATATCGAGCCGGTTTTGCCGGCCTGAATCTCTACGCCGTTCCCGGTCCCCGTCTGCGTGCAGACCAGCGGACTGGTGCCGCTGCAAGTTGTCACGCCCGAAATCGTGAAGCCGCCCAGGTCGATCGAGACCGAATCCGCGCTGGAGTAGATCGCAGTCGTGTTCTCGTCCGCCACGGCGATGTTGGAGGTCAGCACGTAGCTGCCGCTCGCAGTGATTTCGACAGGGAATCCCGGGGCGTCGCCCGGGAGACAGCCGGCCGCGACACAGGACTGACTGATCTCAAGGACTCCGTTGGATGCGTAGACCTTCGTCAGTGCGCAGGACGCGACTAGAAGGAGCGAAACAAAGCCCGCGAGACGGAAACCTGAATCCGGGTGGAATGAATGCATCGGCTGAGCCTCCGGAACCCCAAACTCGAGAACGTTTCGCGACCGTGCCCGGCCGCGTGCATCGGAGTATAGGCCGATTGGGCCCCGTTGCGGTGTCTGCGGGACGGGCGATCGTCGGCCCGTTTCAGGTCGCCACGGTGCCAAAGTGCTGCGTGACGATCTCGGCGTCGACGTGGATGTCGAAACCAAGCCGTCGCAACGTTCGACAGACCCAGAAATCCTCGGACAGGTAATCACCGTCCACCACGCCGACCTGGAATACATCGTAGTGCACGGTGGGGCCACCTTCGCCGCGCTGCGAGTCGGGTGGTGAATAGACCCGACCGTCGTTCTTTGCATCGGTGATCAGCGCGTCCACGGCGCGTCGCGAGAGCATCAGTGCGGCCGTGCCGATGCGTTCGTGCAGACTCAGCACGCCGTCTTCCCCGACCGCGCGACCGACATTGAAGATTCGTGCACCGTTCGCATCGCGACCCTTCAGGGCAACCGGCGCGCCGATCACGTCGCGATCGTGTTCGAGCAGCTTTACGAGTCCTGTCGCCGGCAGCTCGACATCGGCATCCAGAAACAGCAGATGTGTGAATTCCGGGCGGGCATGAAACAGTGCGAGCAGGGTATTGCGCGCACGCGTGATCAGGCTTTCGTTGCCGATGCTCACCAGGCTGAACGCAATGCCCGCGCGCTGGTAGCCGAGCAGCGTTTGCGTGAAGTTCATGTGCACCATGCCGCCGTAGGCCGGCGTGCCGATCATCACGTTCGCGTCGGGATGCTTCATGCGAAGGGCCGGTATTTTTCGCGATGGCCCATGGTCTGGCGGTTCAGCTCGCCGAGGCGCGAGAGCTCGGCGTCCGAATAGCGCAGATATCGCTGCACGAGCCCGTGGTTCTCCGCGTAGTGCGGATGATCGTAAGTGCTGCCGTGCGGCCGGGGATGCCACAGATGCACGGCCGGGCGTTCGTCCAGTTCCACCGTGGCCAGCCGCGCGCGCTGGATTTTCAGGGTCATTGCATCGTCCTCGCCACCCCAGCCACGAAACCGTTCGTCCCAGGCGCCGATTCGTGCGAACGCGGCCGCGCGGATCAGGAACATGCCGCCGCACAGCACGATGCGCTCGGCGATACCCTCGCGGTTGGGTTTGATATCGGTACCCCGCTCGGGGACGAACGCATGTTTCCCGTCTCGCACCCGGGCGGTTTCCTCAGGCGTCAGATCGATCAGCCGGCGATACGGCTTGACCACCTCGAAGCCGCGTTCAGCCGCCGCGATCATTGCCGGGAGCATGTCGCCGGCCACGAGATCCGCGTCGCTGAATATCAGCAGCGAGGTGTCGGCCCGGCGCGCGCCGACGTTGAGCCCCCAGGCCTTGTTGAACGGCCCGGGGTTGTAGGCGAACACGATGCGTCCGTTCGGGTGCTGCAGCGGTTCGGTGAGCCGGGGAAAGGTGTCCTGCTCGACCACGATCAGCGGCTGGTCAGGCCATTGCGCGAGCCAGCCGGTGACGGCTTCCAGGTTGCGGCGGCGGTCGTCCGTGGCGCCGTCGCGATAGGTTAGGATGATGGTCGCGCGCATCGGGCGATTCGCGTTTTCGGAGTTCCCGCTAGCGTACAGGATTGCCCACGATTTCGTGATTATTCACCCCTCCCGCCACGCGATGCTCGTCAGCTGTATCACCGTCACCCAGCCCGGCCGCGAGGCGTTGTTGCAACTCGCGATCAGCGATTTTCTGCGGCAGACCCACTCTAGGCGGGAGCTGCTGATCATCCACGACGGCGGGGCGGCGTTCGACGCACGGCTGCGCGCCATGGCGGCGGTGGATGCCCGCGTTCGCGTGGCTGGAACCCCCGAACGACGCACGCTCGGGGCCCTGCGCAATTTCGCCGTCGAGCGCGCGCGAGGCGAACTCGTCTGTCAGTGGGACGACGACGATCGCTTCCATCCGCTGCGCCTCGAATCCCAGCTTGCGGCACTCGAATCGGCAGGATCGGACGTCTGCTTCCTGTCCGATCAGTTGCACTGGTTTGCGGACACGCGCGAACTTGCCTGGGATGACTGGCACACCGAGGCCTATCCGATGAACTTCGTGCAGGGCACCCTGCTCGCGCGACGCGACCGGCTGCCCCGTTACCCGGAGCTGCCGCGCGGCGAAGACACGGGGCTGGTGTACGCGCTGTTCGAGGCCGGGCGTTCCATCACGCGGCTGCGCGGTGTGGGCTGGTGTTATGTCTATGTCTGTCATGGCCGCAACGCCTTCGATCACGCACACCATGCGGCGATCTCGCGCATGAAGGCGATGAGCGCGGCGCGCGTTCTTGCGGCCGAACGGGTGTTGCGCGAACGGATTGCCGGGTACGAACCACCGATCGGACCCGCGACGCTGTTCTACAAGGGTGGAAAAATCGAGTTACCGTGAGACGTCCGGTTTACGGCAGGAACCAGCGGGCGATGCGCGCATAACTCGTATCCGCGTTGCGCACATAGTCTTCAGTCAGAAGCCCGGCGTGAAAATTCGTGAAGTCGCGGCGTCCCTCGCTCCACCACAGATGCGACCACAGGTGGATGCTGCATACATCGCGCAGGTTGCCGACGTTCTGTTCGAACAGGCTTGCGAAGCTCGCGCGGTCCACGCCAAAGCGATAGAACATCCGCCGTGGCGCGACGTGGATCCCGGCATGGCCCGCGTACCAGAGTTCGGAGGCCGTCTGGCAGGAATGCCGGCTCCAGCTGCCGTCGAATACCTTCGCGGCAAGATCACGCCAACCCCCGAGAAAGCTCGCGCCGGGTTCGGCAAGGATCACGGCATTGCACAGCGAAGGACGAATGATGTCGTTGTGCCAGAGGATCGGCGGCTCCTCGCCAAGCACGCAGCGGTGCTGAAAAAGCGCGTCAGGATATGGAGCGACGAACAGCGTATCGATGTCCGCATACACGCCGCCATGTTCGATCAATGCATCCAGGCGGATGAAATCGGCCTCGTGCGCATATGACCAGCCTTCACGTTCGATCAGTCGCCCGACCTCGTGCGCGCGATAGCGTTCGGGCGCGAATCCGGACGGCGGTTCCGTGACGGGCACGAGCTCGAGATGTGGCGCGATGCGATCCCACCACGGCCCATACGGCAGATGCCGGTAATACAGGCGCATGCGTGCCGGCTGGTTGACCTGTCGGCAGGATTCCAGGCACAGCCAGTGGGCGATGTGAAACGGCCCGGCCTGCGGGCGCAGGCCGAACACGAAATGGAAGATGCGCGGAATCTCAGCCACGAATCGCGGCGAGAAAACCGCGGGTGACCTGCGGTTCGGCGAAACGGTTCGTGATGTCTTGTGCGATGCGCGCCGCCGCGGTGCGCCATTCCTCAGGCATGGTGACGGCCAGCCGCATCTGTTCGATCGCATGATCAAGGTTCGCGACCGCCCAGCGCTGTGGTGGCCACAGGGACGGCCGATGCGGCGGGAACACCGGCACGTTGGTCAGGCCGCCGCGCACGGCGCCCGGCCAGTCGCTGCCGAGGAAATCCGCATGGCCGCCCCAGCCCGTCATCACGACCGGCGTGCCACGCGTGGCGGCATCGAACGCACCAAGCGACCAGCCCTCGCCATGTGCGAGTGAAACGTAGCAGTCGCCGATTTCGTGCAGCAGGTCGATGCCTCGGCCGTTGAGTTCGAACGGCATCAGGCAGACTGCTGGCGCCTCGTGCCCGCTGCGCTCGACTGCTGTTTCCATCACCGATTCGGCCAGCCCTTCCACGGCGACTTCCGGGTAGTACGGTGCGGCGCCGAAACCCTTCGCGCCGGTCTTGACGACGAGGGTTACCGGGTCGTCCGCGCTGAAGGCGCTCGCAAACGCGAACAGCAGGTCGTCCAGCGCCTTGCGTGGCGTCCACTGCCCGATCGTGTAGAACACGAAGTGCGATTCGGGAATGCCGAGCTGTTCGCGGAACTCGCTGAGCTCGGCAGGCGCGAACTCATTCCACGCATAGCGGTATAGATGCGGCACCGTGTGCACGGGCACGCGGATGCCGGAGGCACGAAACACCTGCGCGTTCAGGCTGGAGGGCACGCACACGCCATCGGCGCGTTCCAGCAACGGCAGCCAGTGCGGCGGCAGCGCGTCGGCCTCCCAGGTCGTGTAGCCGATATTGCGGTGGTCAGGCTGGAACAGCCGGGGCCAGTGTTCGGGGACCGTGTGCGCGACGACGGTGTCGCATTCGACCGGGCGCGCAGTCGCGGCGATCAGGGCCGGCAGATCACGCAGCGCCGCATCTTCGGCAAGCGTGTCCAGAAATGGGACTGACTCGCCGGGCTGGACCCGAAGGACGGCATCGCCGTTGGAAACCACCGGCACCCAGTGCACCGGCACGCCGGCGTTGACCAGCCCGCGCACATAGGCGATGCCGGCCAGACCGTAGCCAGTGGCCTCCAGGAACGAGCAGTAGCGAATACCGGCGGACAAGGTCTGGCTCCCGGTTCGGGCCCGCGCCGGTCGCGGACCTGCTAGCGACCGCTAGTGTCCTGTCCCGCAATTATCTGGCATTTCTGAGGGTTCCTACGGTTCGAGGGCAAGGCGCGTCGTGAAGGCAATGGTCATTGCATTGGCAAGCGGCGCAACACCGCCCTCGAACCGTAGAAGCCCTCCCTGCGGGCGCGGCTGAGCAGGGCTGACTCGGCGTTGGCGATCCTGTCCATAGCCCGCTATGGCTGCGCATCGCCGCCTTGATTCAGCCCAGCTCAGCCACGCAGAAACGATAGATAATTGCGGGACAGGACACTAGTTTTCGTCTTCGTCCTTGCGACGGCGACGCAGGCCCATCCAGCCGAGTGCGCCGGAAAGCGCCGCGACCGCCGCGGTGCCGAGCGTCGGCACATGTGGTGGCGGCGTGACCACGATCGTGACCAGTGCGTTGTCCACGCCTGAGGACGCGTTGAGTAGGTAGCTGACCGTGTCCGTACCCGCGAATCCGGGGGCAGGGGTGTAGCTCAGCACACCGCTCGGCGAGATGGCCGATGCGCCGTGCATCGCGGGCACGGTTTGCGTAACCGCAATACCGGCGGAATTCCAGAAGTCGTTGTCCGTGACGTTCTCGGCGGTGATCGACTGGCCCTGCCGAATGACGTAGTGGTCATCAATGGCATCGGTCGGCGAGCCGAGCAGCGCCGAGCTTGTGCCCGGTGCGGCGGCGGCCAGGACGCCCAGCCCTGCCAGCAGCTTCGGCCCGGCGACGCGCAGCCCCGCCTTCGGGCTGCCTGCGGGTTTCTTCGCCTTAGCGCCGGCGCTGTGGTCGTTCTTGCCCATCATCGCCCCCCAAGGCGAAAACTCGGTGCCGCAGACTATAGCTTGGCCGCTGGCATCGGGCAATTCGAGGCGGGTGGCTTGGCCGTGCCGGCGACGCTTGTCGCAGACCACCGCGGGCGGTAGATGGCACCCCGCGCCTGTAACGTGGGTCAGCGCTTTCGAGTTGCGGCGTGCTCAATGCGTTGGCGGAGATCCGCGGGCGCATGAAAGATGAATGCGCGTCCCTGTTTGCCCTTGTCCAGCAGGCCAAGCGTAACCAGCTGTTCGAGGTCCGTCCGCGCGGTCTGCTGGGTGATGCGGTGTGAGCGTTTGTGGCTCATGGTTGTATAGCCGTGACTGGCATGGCGCAACGCATGGGTCAGCAGCGCAACCTGCCGATGGTTCAGTTGATTCGCCAGACGCGGAGCCGTACGCAACAGTTTTTCCGCTGCGTTTTGTTCGGTCATCTTGTGCTTCAGGTAGTCATGCAGCGCCTGAATGGCCTTCTCAATCACTTCCAGTTGGTGAACGATGAAATAAGTCGTGTCGTTCGCATCGGTTTCCGTATGCAGAAAGGCGCGTGCATATTGTGCCGGCGCCTTGTGGAGCAGGCGAGAGATCGAGACGTATTCGATCAGCCAGTAGCCTGACCGCGCCATGCTCCAGTAGAAGATGGCACGCGCAGTGCGCCCATTGCCATCAACGAACGGGTGGTCGTAGCCAAGCATGTAGTGCAGCAATATGGCGCGAAGCACCGGGTGTACGAACTTGCCGCTGTCTGCGGACGCGTTTGCAAACGCGCACAGACGTTCCAGGCGGTTTGGCAGTGATTCGGCTGCCGGTGGCTCGTGTAGCACCGTGACGTGGTCCACGGAAACGACGTTAATGCGTTCGTCTGGCCGTCGCAGGCGGCCGACGGCGCTCGGATTTTCAAGCGTCCCTTCTGTAATCACACGATGCAGCGCCAGGACAATCTCCGGCGTGAGCGCCCTGTCGCGAAATTGCCTCACGGCCTCCATGGCGTTGTAGTTGTTCATAATCATTCGCTCGGAGCGGTCGCGTGGAACACGACCGCTTCGCAGCATCGCCTTGGCTTCCTCGCGCGTGGTGGCAGCGCCTTCGAGTTGGCTGGATGTGATCGCTTCCTCGATCAGCGAACTCACCAGATAACGATCACGGTCATCGAAGGTCGCGACAGGCAGATCCATCGCGACATGACCGGCGGCCTGGCGGTCGATCGAATGCAGGCGCGCAAGCACAGGGTCCGGCGTGCCGAACTGCACCGAGTTTCCGGTCTTGTCAACAAACGGCAGGCTGCGAAGCTGCGTCTGCCGTGCGAGCCGGACACCAGCCCACCAGGTTTCATGCGACAGGCCTTCGGGCGGCTGCCTATGGCGCAACTCGTCCCAGTGCAGGTAGCGGTCACCCACGAGCGGCCCCATGCCGAACAGGGGTGACGGGTTGTCCATCTCCTGAATCACGCGCAAAAAGGGCGGCGGTATCAGCGGAATTTGCATCGCTTAACTACTAAATTTTGTCGAATTAGCATTTCACTGACAGCTTAGTCTTAATTACTAAATTTGGTCAATTTAGTAGTTCATTGGCGGTTCCGGCAAAGACTTCATAAATTAATATATATTTCAGTTAGTTATGGGGAGATCGCCCGATCCGGGCTGACTGTCCGGTGCAAAACCGGGTGAGCCGATGTCGCTTGGATGGCGAGCCAAGGGGGGTGAGGCCACCCCGGGGTACGCATCCGTCCCCGTAACTGCCTAAGGCGGGTAGCCGAAAATGCAGCAGGACAGGCGAGTTTCCCTGTTGCCATGACGCCCACGAGGCCCGCGCAGATGCAGGGTTGCATATCACGCCCCGTCGCGAGATGTTCCCGGGCGGTGCTTGGTGCACACCCCGCGGGACGTCGGTTCCCCTGGCAGCTGGGTGCGTCAGGCAGGGCAGCAAACTCGCGCAGGGTTTTCAGCCAGCTTCTATCCTTCATACTCCGGATTGCATGGGGGCCGCCGACAACGGCGGTAGAGTGGGCCTTGAGTTCGACTTTCGCCGTTCCGTTGCTGTTGCTCGCCGGTCCGTCCGGTGCGGGCAAGACCACCGTCGCGCGAATTCTTGCCGCGACCCGCCGCTGGCAGCATTACGAACTGGACCCCTACTCCCGTGCGACGCGCCATTCGGGTGTGCCGGCCGCACAGTGGAATACGTTTTACGCCGGGGGCAATGCCGCACACCTGGCGCTGGAACTGCGACGCCGCGCGATGATTGCCGGCAAAGCGGGCGCGGTGATCTGCCTGCCCAGCCATATGCTGCTCGCGCCGGAGCAAATCCATGCCGCGGAACTGGGAGGCTTTGCGACCGTTATCCTCCACGGGGGTGCGGCGGAATGTCTCAAGTCCTTTGAATCGCGTGAGGCGACCACGGGGCGTGGGCTGACGCGCGAGCACTGGGAGCAGTACAGCGCGCTGGCCTGTCAGCGTTATGCGGGGCCAGACTATGTGCGCTACCGCGTCGATGCCTTCAGTGGGGGCCACCATCGTCTGATTGAACAGACCCTGGGCGAGGTCACCCGGCGGTTCGCTTCATGACTCCCAGCGACGGAGAACCTTCAGGCCGAGCGCGACGCTCACCGGTAGTCGGGCGATTCGGTCGCCTCGGCGAGTGACTTGCCGCAGTGCGGGCAGGTTTGCGTGTACGGTGATTCGCGCCGGCGTTCGATCTGTTCGACAAATCCTGAACTGATGATGCCGGCCGGCAGCGCGACCATGCCGATGCCAATGCTGGCGATCAGTCCGCCAAAGACCTTGCCGAGCAGCGTGATCGGGTAGGTATCGCCGTAGCCCACTGTCGTCAGCGTCACGACCGCCCACCAGAGTGTTGCCGGAATGCTCGAGAACGCCTCGGGCTGGGCATCGTGTTCCGCGTAGTACATCAGGGTCGCGGAGATCAGCAACAGGAACACCAGCGTGATGCTCGTCAGCACCAGTTCTTCGCGCCGCGAGACGAACACACGACCGATCATGCGAAACGCCCGCGAGTAGCGCGCAATCTTCAGGATGCGAATCAGGCGGAACAGCCGGAAAATTCGGGCAACGCGCGCATCCACGCCGAGGAAGGGCAGATAGAACGGCACGATCGCCAGCAGGTCGATGATCTGCATCGGTCGCGCGGCAAAACGCCAGCGTCCCCGCGGACCGGCGAATCGCGGGTCTTCCGCGCATGACCACAGCCGCAGCAGATACTCCAGCGTGAAGACCGTGACGGAGAAGACCTCGAACGCCCAGAGCGGCCCGGCCCAGGCCGCTTCGACATCCGGAATGCTGCCGACGATCACCGCCGCGACATTCGCGACGATCAGCGCGATGATCGCCATGTCCACAAAGCGGCTGGGCCGATCACCAGCGCTGGCGGCGGAAAGCATTTCCCAGGTTCGTTTGCGTGTCATGCAGGGATTCTCGGCGGCGCGGGTTAGCCGTGGCGAACGGGTTGGCCACGATTGTAGAGCGCGTCGCACCCCGGCGGTTCGAGCGGCAGCCGGGCAACCGGCGTGCGGGTGCGAGTCCGGCCGTGGCGAATGGTGCGCGGTGCGCATCACGCACCGAATGGGCCGTTCTACGGCTCAGGGCGTGAAGAAATATCGCGTCAGATGAAAGAAAATCGGTGCGGCGAAGCTGACCGAATCCATGCGGTCCATCATGCCGCCATGGCCCTTGATCATGCTGCCCCAGTCCTTCGCGCCGAGACTGCGCTTGACGGCCGAGAGCACCAGCCCGCCGAGGAAACCCATCAGCACGATCGCCAGTGACATGCCGGCCGCCTGCAGCGGCGTGAACGGTGTGATCCACCACATCGTGGCGCCGAGTGCGGTCGCGCTCGCGGCACCGCCGACGAACCCCTCGACCGTCTTCGACGGGCTCACGACGGGCGCAATGCGCGTCTTGCCGAACAGCTTGCCGAATACGTACTGAAACACGTCGCTGATCTGCACGACCAGCAGCAGGTAGAACAGCAAAAGCGCGTTGTGACCCTCGTAGCCTGGGATCTCCAGCAGCAGGATCGCCGGCACATGACTGATGCAGTAGACCGCGATCATCACGCCCCACTGGATCTTCGCGGCGCGCTCCAGAAATGATTCTGTGTCCTCGGCGAGCGCCGACAGCGATGGCAGCAGCAGGAATCCGTATACCGGAATGAAGATGCTGAACAGCGCATACCACTCGATTGCGATCAGGTAGTACTGCACCGGCACCAGCACGAAGAACGCGACCGACAGCGCGCGATAGTCACCGGCCCGCGTGGGTGTCAGCGTGAGGAACTCGCGCAGCGCCGCAAACGAGATCAGCGCGAACAGCACGATGGTCGCGATCTTGCCGAGCAGGAAGGCCACCGCGAACACGCCGACCATGACCCACCAGGCGCGCGTGCGCTGGATCAGGTTGTCGACCACGGCGCGGCCGTCGTCGGTCTGCATGCGCGCGCGGATCACCCGCCCGGCGATCGACGCGATCGCGAGCAGTGCGACGATGCCGCCGATCAGCCAGTAGAACTTCTGCTGTGCGTTCATTTGAGTGCGGTCACCGCAGCGCGGGCACGTTCGAGGAATTCGGATTTGGGTTCTTGCGCAATCCGCGCGAGCGGCGCGCCGAAACGCACGGTACAGATCAGTGGAATCGGCACGAAGGTCCCCTTCGGCATGGTCCGGTGCAGGTTCTCAAGATACACGGGCACGAGGTTCACGTCGGGGAAGCGTTCCGCAAGATGGAACAGCCCGGATTTGAAGGGCCCCGGCAGGGCGTCGCGGTTGCGCGTGCCCTCGGGAAACAGGATCAGCGAACCACCGTTTTCGAGCGCCGCGTTCAGCGGTTCTAGCGGGTCGCCGTGCGTCTCGCCGCGCACGCGTTCGATGAACACCGCGTTCAGCGCATGCACGGCGATGTATTCGCGAATGCCGCCGCGGTTCCAGTAATCGGCCGCGGCGACCGGCCGGGTGCGAACGCGCAGTGGCTCGGGCAGTGCCGACCACAGCGCGAGCGTGTCGATGTGGCTCGAATGATTCGCAAAGTAGATGCACTGCGCCGCCCTCGGTTCGCCGCCGACCCAGCGCGGTGCCGCGCCCACGAGCGCGCGAACCACACCGATCAGAACGCGCGAAAGCCACATGATCAGGCGTGCCCGAGTTGCCGTGCGATGGCCAGCGTGCGCGTGACGCAGGTCAGCACCGCGCCGACCGCAATCGCAATCGCCGCCGCCGTCAGCGTGTGGCGGCTGCCGAGCCAGGGCAGCTCGATTGCTCCCAGGATGCAGGCCACCGTAAGCACCGCCATGCGGTGCTGCTTGGCCATCGGGCCGCGAAAGTCCTGCGCGAAGCCCAGCGATCCGCCGAACACCCGCACATAGGCGGTGAGTGCCGCGGCCAGTGCGCCGAACCAGCCCAGCCACGGCAGGCCGATGCCGTAGCCGAGCGCGACGATCAGCAGCGAATCGGCGATACGATCCGGGAACTCGTTGTAGATCTGTCCGAGCGCGGACTTGCGACCGCCCTCGACCGCGACCATGCCGTCGAGCAGGTTGCAGATGAGTCGCGCCTGGATCGCAAGCGCGCAGCCGACGAGCGCCCAGGCGCCGGGGTTGCGCGCCAGCAGCGCCGCGCCGGCGGCGGCGAATGCGACGCTGAGCACCGAGATCTGATTGGGTGTCACGCGCGAGCGGGCCAGCCAGGCCGCCGTGCGCTGCGCCCAGGCGCTGGAACGCGCCGCGATCGGGCGGCGATTGTCGATGAGGTTTTCGTCGTGGCTCATGGCGGAATCGCGCTGCGGGCGCATGCATGCGGACTGCCGCGCACTTCTACGCCTGATCAGGGCCGCAATGCAATGTTCGCTTGATTTGAAGCAGGTCCGTCATTGGAAATGCTGGGGCCGGTTCTTTATTCTCCCTTGGTTGATTCGACTGACGTTGCAGACTTATCACTGATTCAATCACGAAATGTCGGCCGCGTGCCGGTGCGGCTTGCGCCGCAGCGGACGGCCGCGTCACCAGCGTCATGAGGCGGGCGGTTGCGGCGCTGCCTTGCGGTGGACACGGGTGAGTGCATGCGAATTGCGCTGATCAGCGTCCACGGGCTGATCCGTGGCGACAACCTCGAACTCGGTCGCGACGCGGATACCGGCGATCAGACCAAGTATGTCGTCGAACTCGCGCGTGCACTCGCCGAGTGCGAGGGCATCCGGCAGGTCGACCTGATCACACGACTCGTGGCCGATGCCGCGGTCGATGCCGACTACCGCGAGCCGATCGAACCCCTCGGACCACGTGCGCGCATCGTGCGCATCGCGGCCGGACCGCCCGGTTATCTGCGCAAGGAACTGCTCTGGGATCACCTCGACGCGTTCGCGGACAACCTGCTCGACTGGTTTCGCGACAACGGGGGCCTGCCCGATCTGATCCACAGTCACTACGCCGATGGCGGCTATGTGGGCGCGCGGCTCGCGAATCTCTCCGGCGTACCGCTCGTGCATACCGGCCACTCACTCGGTCGCGTCAAACGCCAACGCCTGCTTGCATCCGGGCTCAGCGCCGCGGAGATCGAAAGCCGCTATCACATGGCGCGGCGCATCGAGGCCGAGGAGTTCACGCTCGCATCCGCGCGTCGCGTGATCACCTCCACGCATCAGGAGATCGAATCCCAGTACGGCCTATACGATCACTACCAGCCGGAACGCATGGCGGTCGTGCCACCGGGCACGGACCTCAAGCGGTTTCATCCTCCGGACGGACACGAGCGCGACAGCGAGATCGCGCGCGCCGTGGGACGGTTTCTGCGCAAGCCCGAAAAGCCGATCGTACTGGCGCTCTCGCGCGCCGACGCACGCAAGAACATCGCGACGCTGGTAAACGCCTACGGCGCGTCCAGCAAACTGCGGCGCATGGCGAACCTCGTGATCGTTGCCGGCAATCGCGACGATATCCGCGATCTGGATGAAGGCGCCGCAGCGGTGCTCGGCGATCTGCTGCTGGCGATCGACCGTCATGATCTCTACGGCCATATCGCCTATCCCAAGCACCATTCCGCCGCCGATGTCCCGGAGTTGTATCGGCTCGCCGCTGCGACGCGCGGTGTTTTCGTGAATCCGGCGCTGACCGAGCCATTCGGGCTGACCCTGATCGAGGCCGCGGCCAGCGGACTGCCCGTGGTTGCGACCGAGGACGGCGGTCCGCAGGACATCATCGCCAACTGCGACAACGGCCTGCTGGTCGATCCGCTCGACGCCGAGGCGATGGCGCATTCGATCATTGCCGTGCTGGGCGATGCCGAGCGCTGGGATCAACGTGCGGCAAGCGGTCTGCGCGGCGTGCGCGAACACTACGCGTGGCCCGCGCATGCGCAGAAGTACTTGGACATCGTGCGGCCGGTGCTCGGGCGCGACGAGGTGCTCAGCCGTCCGCCACTGAACCGCCGACGCGCAATGCTCTACCACGATCGTGCGCTGTTCACCGATCTCGATCAGAATCTGCTGGGCGATCCCAGCACGATCCCGGCGTTCGCCGAGCTGCTGGTTGCGCATCGCAAGTGTGCGTCGTTTGGGATTGCCACCGGCCGGCGCCTGGATTCCGCGCTCGCGATGATCAAGCGCCACGGCATTCCGGAACCCGACGTGCTGATCACCAGCGGTGGCGCGGAGATTCATTACGCACCGAAACTCACCGCCGACGCGTACTGGGCCGATCACATTGATCATGGCTGGACCCCGAATGTCGTGCACCGCGTGCTGCGTGGACTGCCCGGCATCAAGCCACAGCCGCGCGGCGAGCAGCACCGGTTCAAGATCAGCTATTACATCGACCCGGCCAGCGCGCCGTCGGCCGAAGAACTGACCGCCCTGCTGCATCAGGAACTGCAATCGGTCAACGTGTTCATCTCGTTCGGACAGTTTCTGGACATCCTGCCGATCCGAGCGTCCAAGGGTCTTGCGCTGCGCTATTTCGCGGCGCGCTGGGAGATACCGCTCGAACACATGCTGGTGGCCGGCGGCTCGGGTGCGGACGAAGACATGATGCGTGGCAACACGCTCGCCGTGGTGGTGAAGAACCGCCATCACGAAGAATTGTCGCGACTGGTCGACATCGATCGTGTGTACTTCGCCGAGCGGCCGTTTGCGGCCGGCATCTGCGAGGCGATCGAGCACTACGACTTTTTTCGCAGCTGCACCGTGCCGGAAGAAGCAGCGGATCGCGCCGGATGAGTGCGCGCATGCTGCTGTGCACCGATCTGGATCGCACGCTGATCCCGAACGGGCCCGCACCGGAGTCGCCCGAGTCGCGGCAGAGCTTCGCACGTTGTGCCGCACGCGCGGACGTGACACTGGTGTACGTCTCGGGACGGCACCTGAAACTCGTGGAACGCGCGATTGCAACCTACAGCCTGCCAAAGCCCGCGTTCATCATCGCCGACGTCGGCACGAGCATCTTTTCGTGGCACGACGACCGCTGGCAGCCCTGGCCAGACTGGGAGCGGGAAATCGGCCAGGACTGGAGCGGCCGCACCGGCAACGATGTGCGCGCCGTGCTGGCCGGCACGAAGTCGTTGCGACTGCAGGAGCGCGCGCGCCAGGGACGCCACAAACTCAGCTATTACGTGCCGGCGAAACTGCGGCGCGAACCCATCGCAGCGGAAATCGGGCAACGCCTGCAGGCCGCGGGCCTGCATTCGCGGCTGATCTGGAGTCTCGACGAACCGGCCGGTATCGGCCTGCTCGATGTGCTTCCCGAGCGGGCATCCAAATTGCATGCAATTCAGTTTCTGCGTGCGCGCACCGGATTCGGGGAGGCCGAAGTGCTGTTCGCCGGTGACAGCGGCAATGATCTGGAAGTGCTAACAAGCGGCCTGCCGTCCGTGCTGGTCGCCAATGCAAGTGACGAAATCCGCCAGGCAGCCCAAGCGCTCGCGCATCGAGACGGTCATCCCGACCGGCTGTATCTCGCGCGCGGCTGGTGCCGGATGAACGGCAACTACAGCGCCGGGATTCTGGAAGGCATCGCACACTTCATGCCGCACATGATCGAGGCATGCGAGGGTTCAGCGGATGCCGACTGAACGGACGCTGTGTGTATTTGGCGAGGTCCTGTTCGACCGATTCGAGGACGGCCGCGCCGTGCTCGGTGGCGCGCCGTTCAATCTCGCCTGGCATCTCGCGGCGTTCGGTGCGCAGCCGGCGTTTGTGTCGCGCGTGGGCGATGACGACCTCGGCCGCGAGATCCGCATGCGCATGCGCGAGTGGGGACTCGACGACACCGGCCTGCAGGTCGACCCCGATCGTGCAACCGGCGTGGTCGATGTGCGGATCGTTGACGGGCAGCCGCAATACGAGATCGTCGGGGACCGCGCCTGGGACGCGATCCATGCGCGGGGGCTCGCGGCAACCGCTGCGGACGCGATTCTCTACCACGGCACACTCGCGCTGCGCGATGTCGGGAATCGGGCGGCGCTCGCCGCGCTGGCTGCCAACGGGCCGGGCCGTTTCGTCGACGTCAACCTGCGCGCACCGTGGTGGACCGGCGAATCCGTACACGCGGCCCTGCATGCCGCGCGCTGGGGCAAGCTCAACGAAGACGAACTGGCCCTGCTTGCGCCGGATCACGACGGCACGGCACGTCGCGCCCGGCATCTGATCGAGCGGCATGGGCTGGAACGTCTGTACCTGACGCAGGGCGAGCGTGGCGCGGTCGCGTTCAGCGCCGGCGGTGACAGCGTCGGCATCGCGCCCGCATCCACCGGTGCCGTGGTCGATACCGTTGGTGCCGGCGATGCGTTTGCGGCCGTTCTCCTGCTCGGGCTGGCACGCGACTGGCCGCTGGAGCGAACGCTCGAGCGCGCGCAGGGGTTTGCCTCGGCCGTCGTCGGCCTGCGTGGCGCAACGACCAGCGAGCGCCGCTTCTACCAACCGTTTCTTGAAGCCTGGGGTGATTCATGAGCCTGCGCGAATCGATCGATCGCGAACTGCACGACTTTTTACAGACCGAGCCGCAGCTTGCGCACCGTTTCTGGCACGAGCTGCGCAGTCGCGACCGTGCGCTGTTCCTGCGTTCGGATCTGCAGGACAGTTTCGCCGGCGTGTGCGAGTCGCCACAGTGCGAACGACTGGTCGACACGCCGCTCGGGCAGCTCGTGCGCTGGGCGCAGGAGGCCGTGCTGCACGAGACCTGGCTGTATTTCGCATTGCGCTCCAAGGTCGCACGCTGGATGTACCTGCGCGTGGAGACCGACACCGGCAGTGTCGCGGCCGTGCCGGTCGACGAGTTCCTGGCGTTCAAGGAACGGCTTGTAGCCTCAGGAAAGCCCCCGGAATGGACCCTGACCGTGGACCTCGAACCGTTCGCGCGTTCGTTCCCGCGCATGCGTGAGGCGCGCTCGATCGGGCGCGGCGTGGAGTTTCTGAACCGGCGCCTGTCATCGAGCCTGTTCGAGGAACTCGGCAAGGGCGACGGTGGCCTGCTGGAATTTCTGCGCGTGCATCGCTGGCGCGAGCAGCAGCTGATGCTGAACGACAGCATCAACAACGTGCGTGAACTTCGCGCAGCGTTGCGCGCGGCGGAAGACTGGCTGGCCGGCGAGGACGCGGGCGCGGACTGGCACGTGCTTGGCGCACGGCTGCGCGGCCTTGGTTTCGAGCCCGGCTGGGGTCGCACGGCGGCGGACATGCGTCAGACCATGCAGCTGTTGCTCGAGATGCTGGAGGCGCCGACACCCGACGGACTCGAGCGATTCCTGGCCCGCGTACCGATGATCTTTTCGGTCGCAATCGTCTCGCCGCATGGTTGGTTCGGGCAGTCCGGCGTGCTGGGTCGGCCGGACACCGGCGGCCAAGTCGTCTACATTCTCGACCAGGTGCGCGCGCTGGAGCGCGAGATGCGCGAACGCATCGCCGCGCACGGGCTGGACATCGAACCGCAGGTCGTCATTGTCACGCGCCTGATCCCGAACGCGGAGGGCACGACTTCCGATCAGCGGCTGGAGCCGGTCGCCGGCACCGAACATGCGCGCATCCTGCGGGTGCCGTTTCGCACGGCGGACGGCACCGTCGTGCCGCAGTGGATCTCGCGTTTCGAGATCTGGCCGTTTCTGGAACGCTATGCGGCCGATGTCGAGCGCGAACTGCTGGTCGATCTGGGCGGACGCCCGGACCTGATTGTCGGCAACTACTCCGACGGCAACCTGGTGGCGACACTGCTGTCGCAGTCGCTCGGCGTCACGCAGTGCAACATCGCGCATGCGCTGGAGAAGACCAAGTACCTGTACTCGGATCTGTACTGGCGCGAGACCGACGCGCAATATCACTTTTCCTGCCAGTTCACCGCCGATCTCATTGCGATGAACGCGGCCGATTTCATCATCACCTCGACCTATCAGGAAATCGCCGGCACCGACGACAGCGTCGGTCAGTACGAGGCGCACGGCGCGTTCACGATGCCGGGCCTGTATCGGGTGGTGCATGGCATCGATGTCTACGATCCGAAATTCAACATCGTGTCGCCCGGCGCCGATGCCGAGGTGTATTTCCCGGCCGCCGAACACGAGCGCCGCCTCGTGCACCTGGCGCCGGAAGTCGACGATCTGATCGACGGGCGCGAGACCGCCCACGACATCCGTGGCGTGTTCGAGGACACCACGAAACCACTGTTGTTCACCATGGCACGCATGGATCGCATCAAGAACATCACCGGGCTGGTCGAGTGGTATGCGCGCAATGATGCGTTGCGCGAGCGAGCGAATCTGCTTGTGGTTTCCGGGCATGTGGACGTGAACCGCTCGGGCGACGCCGAGGAGCGCGCGCAGATCGAACGCATGCATGCGCTCATGAACGAATACGGGCTGGATGGCAGCGTGCGCTGGCTCGGCAAACATCTGGACAAGTCGCTGTGCGGCGAACTGTATCGCTCGATTGCCGACCGCCGCGGCGCGTTCGTGCAGCCCGCGCTGTTCGAGGCGTTTGGTCTCACCGTCGTGGAGGCGATGGCCACGGGGCTACCCACGTTTGCGACACGCTTCGGCGGTCCGTCGGAAATCATCGTCGACGGCGAATCCGGTTTTCACATCGACCCGAACCACGGCGACACGGCCGCGCAACGGATGGAAGCGTTCTTCGTGCAATGCGAGGCCGACGCCGACCACTGGGATCGCATCGCGCGCGGCGGCATCGAGCGCGTCGCCGCACGCTACACCTGGGCGCGCTACGCCGAGCGGCTCATGACGCTGTCACGCGTCTACGGCTTCTGGAAGTTCGTCAGCGACTTGGAACGCACCGAGACGCGTCGGTATCTGGAAATGTTCTACGGCCTGCAGTTCCGTCCGCTCGCGCAGGCGATCGGCTGAACCCGGAATGTCCGGGGCGCGACGCGCCCCGGCGTTTCGGGCACCTCAGGTCGGCCGCCTGCGCGCGACGCGAAGTCCAAACCCGGTCAGGATCAGCATGAACAGCCCCAGTCCCAGGGGGCCTAGCGCGGGCACGGGCGCGGCCGGGGTGGGCGTGATCTCGACCAGTCCCGTGTCGTAGGAGCCGCCCGGTCCGAACGGCAGAGCGCCCGTCGGCACAGCGGGAATCGGACTGAACGTATCTCCCGCAATCAGCATGCGCGGGCCATCGGCAATCAATGCACTGCCAATGTCCGTGCTGTCGCCGCCCCAGAGGGTGGAGTAGTGCAGCGTGGTGAGGTCGGTCGACAGCACCGACAGGAAGAAGTCGTAGTTTCCGCCGTTGATCGTCTGAACCGCGCCCGCGGTCGTCGGAAAATTGGAAGATGCGGTGCCGCCGGTCACGACAACCCGCGATCCGCTGAGCTGAATCGCCCGGCCGAGATCGGTGGAGTCCCCGCCCAGCAGGGTTGATGCGTCAAGGGCGGTGCCGGCCGTGTTCACGACCGCGATGAAGGCCGAGTAGCTACCCGGCTGCGAAGTCTGGTAGGCGCCGCCGCTTACCGGGAAATTCGGTGACGCGGTGCTGGCCACCACCCAGGCCCGTCCCAGCGTGTCGACGACCAGGGGATTGGCCCCTGCCGTCCCCAACAGGCCGCCGGTATAGGTCAGTGATGTGGTCAGTTCCGAACCGGAACCACCAAACCGCAGGGCATAGATCAGGTTGTTGAGCCCGGCATCGAACTTCGCGACAAACTGGTCGGAACCGCCGCCGGTGCCGAACAGCGTATTGAGCGGGCTGTCGGTCGAAAACGTCGATCCGGTGATATACACGTTGTTGCCGGCATCCACGGCGACGCCCAGGGCGCCCTCGGATGAACTGCTGCCGCCGAAGTAGGTGAAGTCCGTCATGGCCGTCAGCGCGGCGTTGAGCCTGAGGACGAACGCGTCGGTGCCCGACGGTGCCGTGTCGTATCCTGTCGGCGAACCCCAGCTCACCAGGTCGGACCCGGTCTGCCCGGTCAGCACCAGGTCGCCGCCGGTGCCAAAGCGCATGTCGCCGAGGTAGTCGGACGCTGACCCACCGAGGCGGGCCGACGCCAGCAGGCTCTGGCCGTTCGCGGCCAGATGAAACACCTCGAGGTCGTACGAGCCGCCCGTGCCCTGGATCAGGCCCACACTTCCGCTGAGGACGGAGCCGGCGACGTACAGCGAGCCATCTGCGGCCAGCACCGAACGACCCAGGTACTCGGTCGCCGTGGTGCCGACGTAGGTGGCCCACAGCAGCGTATCGTTCGCAAGATTGAATTTCGCCGCAAAGAAATCGTTGGCGCCGCCCGCATTGCCCGGTTGCACCACACCCGCCGTCGCCGGGTAGTCGCTCGAGCCGCTCCAGCCCGTGATGTAGCGGCCCGAGGCGTCTTCGTGCACCGAGGCGACATACTCACTGCTTGAACCACCGATGTGCCGCGAGAACGTCACCACGGGGTCGATCACCAGCGGCAGTGTCGGGTCGAGCGTGCCGAGCGCGAAACGGATTTCCGTGCCACGAAGTTCGAATGCCGCGGCAATGGGCAGGTGCTGACCGTCGGCGTTCACCTGCCAGGCCAGCGGCCGGCTCTCGACGATGTCGCCGGCGGTTGTTGTGATCACCAGGTTGCCGTCGGCGTCCAGTTGCAGGTCCGAGGCACCGGTGTAGCGAAGGCCGATTCGGTCGGGATCCGCGCCGGGTGCGACCTCGAAGGTCGTCTCGAGCGTGCCGCCCCCGACCACGTCAAAGCGGGCGTCGATCCCGGTGTAGACACCGCGGTAGGCCACCCGCCGCCAGGCATGTGCGGGCGCGGATGTCGCGCCTGTGCCGAGCCAGTTGTAAGTGCCGGGCAATTGCGACTGTGCGGAAACGGACGCTGCTGCCGCGCCCACGAATTCGACGGCCACGCTGTGTCGCGTCGTCGTCGGAGCGACATCCTCCACCGCGCTGGCACCGAGTGCCGACGCGTCGTAGACGAAGCCACCGCGATCCAGCCAGACGCTGAGCTGCGCGCCCTGGTCCCCGGTGGTCTCCAGCCGATACAACGCGGCCGGGTTCCACTGGCCGCGGTTCTCGATAAAGCCGGGCTCCCCGGTCATGGCCCGTGATGCGCACGGGAGCAGTGCGCATGCCGCGAAGAGGCTGACAGCAACACGAGTTGATCTCACCATCATTCCCCCTTCAGAAACTGGCGTGATGTGCGTTTCGGCGGTGTTTTTTTACGGCAAGCTCGCGGAACGAGGTCTCCGCTTCTTGTGAGCATCCTGCGCTTGCCGCGGGCGAAGTATTGCACGATCGATCCACAGACGGGCACTGTTTTTCTCTGCCGCCAGGGGCAGTCCTGCAACCCGTGGTCAGCGCGGAACGGACACCAGAGAAACACTGAACAAATCTAGAGTATCCCGCGGCACATGGAAGTTCGCTGCTCTGGCAATCCAGGATGGATTGATCCGAGCTTCCCTGGATTGTCCGGTTTGAAAAGCGCGATGAGCACGAACCTGCGTTGTGCCGAAACTCGGCCGAAACGGGTCGCGTCGCACGGTGACGTACGCCTATGATGGCCCCCGCCGCCAGACTCGCGCCGGCTTGCCCCTTCCGCCCGGGAGTAAACCCAGTCCCATGATGATTTTGCGTTCGTACCGATCGCTCTGCGCTGCGCTGCTTCTGTTCGTGCCGGGCGTGATCACGGCTGCTGCCGAATCGACGCCGGTTGTCAGCCAGCCGGGGTCCAGTCCGCCCGCAACAGGCTGGCACGACATCCAGCTCGATGTCAGCGGCCGCTATCGCCATCTGCGGGTCTATGTTCCGCAGACGTTCAAACCTGGCTCGCCTGCCCTGGTGCTCCTGCACGGCGGCACGCAGAGCATGCGCAAGTTGTTCGAGCCGGACGCCGGCGGCAGCCAGGCCTGGCAGACCATCGCCGATCGCGAGGGCTTGTTGCTGCTGGTGCCGAACGGCACCGCCGCGCGCAGCGGCGATGCGGCCGGCGACCGGCAGAACTGGGACGATCTGCGCGCCGACGGGCCGCTGGCCAAGGCCGAGGTCGACGATCTCGGCTTCATGCGCCGGCTCACGGACTGGGCGCGCGAGCGCTACGCCTACGACCCGGACCGGCTGTATGTGTCGGGTGCGTCGAACGGCGGCGTAATGACCTATCGACTGCTCATCGAGCAGTCCGATCGCTTCGCCGCCGGCGCGGCGTTCGTCGCGAACCTGCCGAAGCAGAGTACCCGCGTGCGCCCGCCCGCCAATCCGCGTGCGCTGATGATTGCCAACGGCACGCTCGACCGCATCATGCCGTTCGAAGGCGGCCAGGTCGGGCGCATGCGTGGAAATGTCCTGTCGGCCGCCGACACCCTGGAGTGGTGGGTAAAGGCCAACCGTGCAGATGCCAGCGCCAAGCAGACCGAGGCACTGCCGGACGTCGATCCCGAGGACAAGTGCCGGATCGAACTGACGCGCCATCCGGCCGGGAGCGACGGCGCGCCGGTGTGGTTCTACCGCCTGACCGGCGGCGGTCACTGGATGCCGTCGATCGGGCATGCCGTGAAAAACCGCAAGGCCCTTGCGCGGCTTCTCGGCCCGCAGTGCCGCGATGCCGAGGGCGCCGAACTCGCCTGGGCGTTTCTGCGCGAGCGCAAGCGCAAGGACTGACGCGGCTCATACCGCGGCGCATTGCGGCAACGCGAAGTGCCGCGCCGGCTAGTGTCCTGTCCCACAATGATCTGTCATTTCTGAGGGTTCCTACGGTTCGAGCGCAAGGCGCGTCGTGAAGGCAATGGTCATTCCATTGGCAAGCGGCGCAACACAGCCCTCGAACCGTAGGGGCCCTCCCTGCGGGCGCGGCTGAGCAGGGCTGACTCGGCGTTGGCGATCCTGACCATAGCCCGCTATGGCTGCGCATCGCCGCCTTGATTCAGCCCGGCTCAGCCACGCAGAAGCGATAGATCATTGTGGGACAGGACACCAGCCCGGATGGCTTGATCAGGGCTTGTGCGAGGTTTCCCAGGCGATCGGCAGTTTCCACAGCCCGCGGATCAGGATGCTCGACCGCCACGGCAGCGCAGCCGGATCTGCGGCCAGGCGAAGGTTCGGCAGGCGTTCGAGCAGGGTCGAGAGCGCGATGCGCGCCTCGAGCTTCGCCAGCGAGGCGCCGAGGCAATAGTGGATGCCGCCGCCGAACGCCAGATTGCGCGGCCCGTCGCGATTCAGGTCCAGGCGATCCGGGTCGCTGAACACGTTCGCGTCGCGGTTCGCCGATGACAGCACCAGACGGATCGTCTCGCCGCGACGGATGCGCTGGCCATCGAGTTCGAAGTCCACGGCCGCCCAGCGCCGCGTCGAGGTGCGCACCGGGCCGTCGTAGCGCAGCAGTTCATTGACGGCGGACTCCATCAGCGCCGGTTCGGCGCGCAGGCGGTCGAACTGCTCGGGATTGCGCAGCAGGGCCAGCATCGCGTTGCTGATGAAGTTCGCGACGGTTTCGAACCCGGCGGCGATCAGCACGACCACCATGTTGTACAGCTCCGGCCCGTCGAGCCGGTCGCCCTGCTCATGCACCTCGACCAGCGCGGTGATCAGGTCCGCCTCGGGTTTGCTGCGCCGCGCGCTGAACAGCCCGCCGAGATAGTGCACGAACTCGTGCAGGCGCCCGGCGAGCGAGGCGTACGGTGCATTGGCATTGGTCAGGTCGACCAGCGCCTGGATCCACACACGCAGCGCACCGTAGTCGCGTTCGGGGACACCGAGCAGTCGCGCGATGACGATCTGCGGCAACTGGTAGGCGAAGTCCTGCACGAGGTCCATCTCGCCGCGCCCGATCACGCGGTCGATCAGGGTGTCGGCGATGGTCTGGATGGGACCGGCCAGCCCCTCGACCTCGCGGCGCGCAAACGCCTTGTTGACCAGTGCGCGCAGACGGGTGTGATCCGGTGGATCGCGAAACAGCACGTGACGGTTGACATACTCGACCACCGGCGGGACGTGTGCGCGTCCCGGCCCGGTCCGAAGCCGCCATTCGTCCTTGGCGATGCGGTCGCTGTCGCGCAGCAGCGCATCGACGTCGCGAAAGCGCGTGACGTACCACTCCAGCACGTTGTCCGACGCACGCACGCGCAGTGCCGCGCCCGCTTCGCGCATGCGTGCGAACACCGGGAACGGGTCGGCGATGAAGGCGGCGTCGGCCGGGTCCAGAGGGTACATTGCGGATGGTGCTGGATTGACGCGTTGCGCGGCAGCCGGTGGCAGCGCGGCAGCTGGCGCGGGCTATGATACTGCCTGCCACTCTCCACGACAGTTCCCTGCGATCCCCGTGCCGATCGAGTACCGGCCTGCCTGGCCCGACGAAACCGCGCTCGTGCTGCGCCTGTTCCGTGTGCCGTTTCGCAGCGGGCCGCATCTGCGCATTTTCGTTGCCAGCGCGACCGAGCCGCGCGAGCGCGTGGTCGGCTGCTTTGTGTCCTGCGCGACGCCAGCGCTGGCCGGTGGCGACGGGCGCGAGCGCTGCTATTTCGTCTGGCGCCTGCTGCCCGGTTACGAGGATGGCCCGGTTCGCGCCGAGCTGCTCGAGCGGGGCCTTGTCGACGTCGCTAGCGTCCGTGCGCTGCCGCTGGTCACGCAGGACCTGCTCGAAAGCGCGGACTGCCCGCGCGCGCAGCTGCTCGCAGCCCACGGGTTCGCGCAGCTGGAGACGATCGACGAATACCAGGCCGGGTTCGACGAGGTGTGGTCACGCTGCCGCCGGATTCATGAGCGGCTCGAGCGTCACGGTGGCGTGCCGGCCGGTGGCCGGGTGCTGTCCTTCGAGCCCGGCCTGCTGCCGGCGATCCGGACCGCGTTGCACAACGATCACATCATGAACACGGCGGAGTTCGACGCGCGCGTAGGCGGCGAGAACGCCGAACGCGTCGATCTCGAGCGCAGCACGGCGATCGTCGTGAACGACGAGCTGGTCGGCCTGATGGCGGTCAGCCCGGTCGCGGGCGAACGTGGTTATGTCGTGTCCGGTCGCTGGGTCGACCCGGGCTATCGCAACGGCTGGGTCAACGCGGAACTCATCTACAACTCGGTCCGCCAGGGCGTGCCGCTGGGGCTCGAATTCGTGCGCTTCGTGGCCAGCCAGAAGCGGCACCAGGAAACCGCGCGGCTCGCCATCCGGCTCGGCGGCGAACCGGTGCGTCGTCTGATTCGCTATGCGCGGGAGTCGCAATGAGGCCAGAGCTGCACATCCTCCAGAACGGCGTGCCGCGCAGCGGCAATGTCTGGCTGTACAACCAGGTGCGCCGGTGTCTGGTCGAGGCCGGGGTGGA
This sequence comes from Chromatiales bacterium, assembly GCA_020445605.1. Lineage (NCBI taxonomy): Bacteria > Pseudomonadati > Pseudomonadota > Gammaproteobacteria > Chromatiales > Chromatiales bacterium. The sequence continues at coordinate 71,929 of JAGRGH010000040.1, read as the reverse complement.
GGTTCGCCAGAACGTGGATTCGGACCCGGTCGCGCTGGCCCTGCGCGAGCGCGATCTGGGCGTGCGCCATGTAGCCGAGGTGGATTTCATCAACATCGGCACGCTGAAGCTTTTCTATTCGATCCTCGACGTCTATAAGTGGCCGATCGACGATATCGACGCCTACGTCGCTTCGACGACGCAGGCGGCTTCGCACTCGTCGTGGACCACGCTGTCGGCGGACATCTACCGGCGCTTCTCCCATGTCCTGTATGTGGTTCGCGATCCACGCGACGTCGCGCTGTCGCTCGCGCGTTTCGCGTTCACGCCGTTCAATCTGCGCATGCGCCCGCACGGATTCGACCGGCCTGCGCAGTACCTCGATCACGGTCTGCGCGAGTCGATCCACGCCTGGGTCACACACATCCAGTCGCACCTCGCCTACCGGCCCGAGTATCACGGCCACGTGATCTTCTACGAGCGCATGCTCAGCGATCCGATCGGCGAACTGCGCCGGATTGCGGATTTTCTCGGGCTGCAACTCGATGACGCCGCACTCGCGGGCGTGGCCGGTGCGACGAACCTGCCGGCGATGCAGAACCAGCAGCCGAACCATACGGGCAAGGGTGGCTGGGGCGGCTGGCGCGAACAGCTTTCCCGACCGCAGAAGGCCCTGGTCGAGAAGCTCGCCGGTCCGTTGCTCGCGCATCTGGGCTATCCGGTCGATGCGGCGGAGGCCGAATCGTGGACGCCGGAGGCCCTGCGGCTGGATGCGTGAACGGGCGTTCGCGGGATTGGCCGTCCGCTGACCGCGATTGCGCGTGCGCGAACACTGGGCCTAGAATCGCGGCAGCGCCGAGTTTTGAATCAGGCGCACCAGACCATACTCCGGGGGGGGACGACATGGGCTTGACCATCGACGCGATCGGATCCGATCGCAAACAGCTGCTGAGCTATCTCGTCGGCGCCGGCTTTGCCGGTGGCGCGCTGCCGGCCTCCGCCCTGCATGTCGAATGGGGCCCGCCGCTGTCGGCAGTGGATACCGATACGTTCCTTGGCCTTGACGCCGTGGGGCTGAGCAAGCACCAGGGCGTGGATCTGGATATCGCGCTGGGTACCGGTTCGGTTTCCGGTCCTCCGCCCGGCGTACTGTCCATGAAGTCCGGCACCCCGCCCGACGTCAAACTCAATCTGCCGCAGAACTCGCTGTACCTGATTCCGGGCGACACGTTCAAGGCGAACAAGGGAGAAAAGATCGCCTCCACCAAGACCGGTCCGGGACTTGCGGTCGGCGGCCCGAACGTCACCGTCGCGAAGGGCGGCAACCTGCCTCCGGGCACGGTGATCGACGGAACCCTGCCTTGGCAGCGCGGGAGCTTTCTAGCGCTGAAGGGCAAAGGCTTCAAGTCCACGGGGCAGGATCACTATATCGGCCTTCGGCGCGACGCCGGTGGCGGCCAGATCTACTACGGCTGGCTGCGTTACCAGTACGGATCGATCGACGCGCACGAGCTGTTCATGCAGGATGTGCCGAACGTCCCCGCGGTGGTTCCGGGCGGACCCAGGGAAGTACCGCTGCCATTCGCCGCGCCGCTGACGCTGCTCGCGACCGGCGCCGCCGGGCTGGCGGCATTGCGGCGCAGACGCAAACCCGCCGCTAAGTGAGCGAAGCCGCGGCAGGAGGCCCACTCCTGCTGATCGACCTGCCCGGTCTCGACTGGGCGCTGCTGCATCCGCTGATCGACGCCGGCGAGCTGCCGAATCTCGCGCGGCTGGTCGAGGCCGGCTGTTCCGGCACGCTCACCGCACCCCGCCCCCAGGTCAGCGCCCTGCTCTGGAACAGCCTTGCGAGCGGCCAGCCCGCGGCCCGCCACGGCGTGTTTGCGCGGGTGCGCCAGAACCCCGGCGATGCGGCACCGCATGTACTGACCGCGCGCGATCGACAGGTCTCCATGCTCTGGCAGCGGGTCGCGGCTTGCGGTCGCCGCGCCGGTGTCGTCGGCGGCGCCGTCACGCACGGCGAAATCACCAAGGGTGTAGATGTCGTTTCGGAGTACCTCGGTTCGCCGACCGCGCCGAAGACCGATGCACTTGTCGATGGCTGCATCTCCCCCGCGGAGCTTCGCGAGCCACTGGCCGAATGCTGGATGCGCCCCGAAGAAGTCGACTGGGAAATGCTCGCGTTCTTCGAGCCGGGGCTGGGCAGCGTCAACCAGGAGCGCGATCCACGCCTGGCCATCATCGGCGCGGCGCTCGCGCAGACCTTCTCGCGCCATGCCGCGCTGCTTTGGCTCCTCGAACACCGGCGGCCCGACTTCACGATGGCGAGCTACGCGCTCCTGGATGACCTGTTGCACGCGTTCATGCCCAGCCATGTGCTCGGGCGGCAGCACAACGCCGGACTCTTCGGGGCGGTGCTGGACCGGGCCTGCCGCCTGCTGGACCTGCTGCTCGGCCGGCTCCTGGAGGTCGCCGGGGCATCAGCAACCGTTTTCGTCACGTCGACCCACGGCGCGCGCAAGCCGACCGGGCCCGCGATCGCGCGCTGGGTGCGCGAGCCGCGCGAGGCGCACCGCCACGGACATGGCGTTCTGATCGCCGCCGGCCCGGCCATCCGCGCCGATGCGCTGCTGCACGGGGCGCGCGTGCTGGACGTCGCGCCGACGGTACTGCAACTGCTGTCCCTGCCCGTGACCGACGACCTACCGGGCCGCGTGCTGGGCGAAATCCTCGCCGCGACACCGGCCACCGAGCGCGCACCCGCAGCCAGCATCGCGGCACCGGCCGCCTATGCCGCAGTCGAGGCGCCATCGGACGAGACCGCGTCGCTCGGCGGGGTTTTCGCCGCCATGGGCGCCGGCGTCGCGGCCGAATCGCAGCCGGCGGCGACGCCGCTCGCAAAGATCGACGAGCGCTGGTACTGGAACCGCGCGCGGGCGCTGCGCGACGCGGGCCAGCCGGCGGAGGCGCTGGGAGACCTGGAGCGCCTGTGCGAAGCCGCCCCGGAGCAGACCCGTTACCTGGTCGAACTGATCGACCTGCAGCTCTCGCTCGGTCTGTTGCGCGAGGCGCGCGACAACGCCGAGATCCTGCGCGAACTCAGCCCCGAGTCGCCGAACGTGACGCTGGTGCTGGCGCGGATCGAACAGGCCTCCGGGCGTTACGCGGAGAGCCTAGAATTGCTGCAAACGCTGAACGCCGAGGATGGCGGGCCGGCTCCTGGCGTCGACCGTTTCGTGGGTGTCGCTCAGCTGCGGCTGCGTCGCTGGGCCGAGGCCATCCAGACCTTCGACCGCGTCGTCGATCGCAACCCGACCAACGTGCACGCGCTGCGTGGCCGTGCCCGCGCACTGCTGGGTCTGCGGCGTTTCGACGAGGCCGCGGCCGACGCGCTGAAGGCGATCGGACTCGACTACCAGCACGCACCCTCGCACTATCTGCTGGGCGTCGCGCTGCTGTCGCAAAAGCGTGATTTCGAGGCCGTCGTGGCGCTGCGCACGGCCGCGCGTCTCGCGCCGGGCTGGGCAAAGCCGCATATCCAGCTGCTGCGGATCAAGCGGCGCAACGGCGCGACTGAAGCCGATCTGAAGCTGCATCGTGCGGTGATCCAGGCGGCGGGCCACCAGGATGCGCTGCGCGACGGGCTGCGCCGCGACATGGCCGAACGCGCCCGGGCCCGGGCTGCCGAGAAGGCCCGCCTGCGGGCGCAGTGGGTGGCCGACGGCGTGACGCTCGAACCGCCAGCGCTGGCGCCGGCACTGGCGATGAACCAGTTCGTGGTCAGCGGGCTGCCGCATGCTGGCGTTGAAGCCGTAGCCGGCATTCTGGCGGCCGGTGGCTTTGCGCGGTTCGATCCGGCGACGGCGCCGGGGGCCGACGGACCCGGCTCGATCAACGACCTGCCGGTGAATCCGCGCCTGCTGGATGCCGCGCGCGGGCGGCTGATCGGCATGCCGTCCACGCTGCTCGGCTATCTGCCGCGGATTCACCACTACAAGATCCTGTTCATTCGCCGGCCCATTGCCGAGATCCTGATCTCGCAACAGCGCGCCGGCCGCGATGAACTGATCGCCGGGCTGCCGCTGCGGGAGGCCGCGCGCATGTTGCTGAGACATCGTGACGGCGTGCTCGCCGCGCTGCGCAACGCGCCGCATGTGGAGCTGCTCGAAATCGACTATCCGGCGCTTTGCGACGAACCCGAGGCCCAGCTGCTGCGCATCCAGGAATTCTTCGGCGTCGACGAACTGCCCGATCTCGCCGCGATGTGCGCGGCAGTGGTTCCATCACGACGCCATGCGCGCGCGGATTCCGCGCGCGTGCCGGCACCGCTGCGCGAGCCGGCCTACCTGCTCGCGTCCTGAGCCGACCGTGTTCCGGGATCCGCACAGCCACCCCGCCGTGGCCCGGCTGGAAGCCGCGTTCGGCACCATCCGCGATGAATTCCGGGCGCTGCACGATCGCGAGTTCGTGCCCTGGCCCGAGCGCTACCTGTATGGGGAAGGCTGGACCGTGTTCGGCCTGTACTTCGAGCACCGCCCCATTGAGCACGGCTGCGGCTTTTGCCCGCAGACCGCCGCGGTACTCGCAGAAATCGGCCCGATCCGGGCCGCGGGGTTTTCGCGGCTCGCGCCGAACACGCACATCCAGCCACACTGCGGCCGGCCGAAGCAGGAACTGCGCTGCCATCTGGGCATCGTGATTCCGGATGGCGATCTCGGGCTGCGGGTCGGCCCGGAGGTGCGGAACTGGCGCGAGGGCGAATGCCTGCTGTTCGACGACACCGTCGAGCACGAGGCCTGGAACCGCACGTCCAGCGATCGCATCGTGCTGCTGGTCGATATCCCGCGCGCGGACTGACCGCGTGTTCTCGCGCAGCCTGCATGCGCGGCGTCGCCGCGGGATTAGGCACCGTTTGCTCCTGACCGTTCTGATCGTCGCCGCGCTCGCGCTCGCCGCGCGTTACTGGCTGCTGCCGGCGATGGGGCGCTGGCTGGTGGAGGATCAGACGCCGACGTCGGCCGACGCCATCGTGGTGCTTGCGACCGGCGAGGAGTACTACCCGCGCGCGATCGAGGCGGCGCGGCTGCACGGACTCGGCCACGCGCCGCGGGTCATCGTCAACGGAGATCGCAGGACGCCGGCGCTTCAGGCGCTGGAGGCGCAGGGCTATCGACCGCTCGCGCCCTGGCCGCTGGAGATCACCGGGCTTTACGGCTTTCTCGGCGTCCCGGCGCCGGCGCTCACGGCCGTCGCATTGCCGCAGGCGTTCGATACCGTGTCGGAGGCGCAGGGACTCACCGCCGCCCTGCAGGCCGAGGGCCCGCTGCCGCGGCGGATCCTGCTGGTGACGAGCCGGTTCCACACGCATCGCGCGGCGACCATCTGGCGCGAGCGCATCGGCGCGCAGACCGAGATCATTCCGGTGGCCGCAAAAGAAGACCCGTTCGACCCGGAACACTGGTGGGCCGACGCGCGTCAGATTCGCTGGGTCATGGCCGAGTACGGCGGCTGGCTGTCCCTGCTGTGGCGTGGTTTGAACGACTGAACGAGCGATGCACACGAGATGCGCGGTTTGAAGTGGATTGCGGGCCTGCTGGCGATGGTCCTCGCCGGGCCGGCCGGCGCGGTTGACGAGACCCTGCTCGAGTCACTGGGCGTGGAACGCCTGGACCTGCCGGGCGCGACGGGTGTCCTGTTGTGGCTGCCCGGCGAAAACGGCTTTCACGGCCGCGAACGCGAGACCATTCGCTCAGTGCATGCACGCGGGTTGTCCGTTTGGCGCGTGGACCTGCATGCCGGCGCCTTCGCGACCCCGGGACGCGGCTCCCTGCACCAGTTCGATGCCGGCGCGGTCGCGGGACTCGTCGATCTCGCCGCGCGTGACGGCCGCCGGGTGTTCATCGTCGCCGCCGGTCGCGGCGCGGCCTTCGCGCTGCGCGTCGCGCGCGAGTGGACCCTGCGCGGCGATCCGGCGCGGCCGCTGGCCGGCGCGATCCTGTTCAGCCCGAACCTGACCGCGGACCGTCCCGAGATCGGCCGCCCGATCGAGTTCGACCCGGTCGTCGATGTCACCCGGCTGCCGGTCGTGATCGTTCAGGCCCACTCGGCGCGCCTGGACCAGTTCGAGCAGCTGGCCGAGCGGCTGCGTGCGGGTGGCAGCGCGGCGTATCGCTGGGCGCTCGATGACGGCGCCGAGCTGATCTACGGCGAGTCAGGCCGTGGTCCGGACCGTTCGAACGTATTGCTGCGTGCGGTCCAGATGCTCGGACGCCACGCCGGCTGGATGGACGCGCCGCACGCGGCCGATGACGGCGCGCCGCTGGCCTTGCCACCACGCTCGAAATTCGACACGGCGCTGACCGCCATCGAGCCGCCGCGCGAGGCGCCGGGGCTGGCGCTCGCGGATGTGGACGGCAGGCCGCTGAGTCTGGACGAGTTTCGCGGCGAGGTCGTGCTGCTCAGCTTCTGGGCGACCTGGTGTCCACCCTGTGTCGAGGAGCTGCCGTCGATGAATCGCCTGCGCGCGCGGCTCTACGAACGCGGGCTGCGGGTCGTGGGCGTCGACGTCGGTGAAACCGCCGCACAGATGCGTGCGTTTCTGAAGCGGGTCGATGTGGCGTTCCCGAACCTGCTCGATGTCGAGGCGAGCGCGGCGGCGCGCTGGAACGTGCACGCGTTTCCGACCAGCTTTGTCATCGATCGCGACGGGCGCATCCGCTACGGGATCGTCGGCGCGCTGGACTGGGAACGCGCCGAGAACATGGGGCCGATCGAGGCGCTGCTCGACAAATCCGTCGGCAATGAAAAACCCCGGTGAATCCGTCCACCGGGGTTGGTCGCCGGGCTTGGTTGGAGGGGTCCGTTGGGGGCGCTTCCTGCACCGTGTCGCATCCCTGCGTCCGTTCGGTGGCGACGGTTAGAGTTTGGTTTTCCGACGCCCCGTACGACAGCGGCAAACACCCCGAGATCGTGTAGGCAAAGGCTTACAACCGGCCTGCCTCGCTCGCGGCAGCATCACGGCTTGCGAACGAGGATGTCCTCCATGATCAGATACTGGAGATCGGAGCCGAAGAACATGTTCAGCGCGTCGGTCGGCGAGCACACCATGGGTTCGCCGCGCCGGTTCAGCGAGGTGTTCAGGAGCACGCCGTTGCCGGTCGCGGCCTCGATGCGTTCGAGCAGTTCGTAGTAGCGCGGGTTGGTGTCGCGCGTGACGACCTGCGCGCGCGCCGTGCCGTCCTCGTGCACGACCTCGGGCACGCGCTCGGCCCAGCCATCGGCCACGTCGAAGGTGATGGTCATGAACGGCGCCGGGTGATCGGTACCGAGCATCTGCGGTGCGACGCGGTCCAGCACACTGGGGCAGAACGGCCGCCAGCGTTCGCGGTATTTGATCTGCGCGTTGATGCGGTCGGCGATGCCAGGCACCGACGGCACGCCGAGGATCGAGCGGTTGCCGAGCGCGCGCGGGCCGAACTCCATGCGGCCCTGAAACCAGGCCAGCGGGTGGCCGGCGGTCAGCAGTTCGCTGGCCACGCGGGTGGTGTCGGCCAGGCGTTCCCATTCGGGTTGTGAGCCGTGCGCTTCGCAGGCCGCGATGCACTGCTCGTTGCTGTAGCGCGGCCCGAGATATGCGTGGCGCATGGGGGCGATGCGAGCGCCGGCCCGCGCGGCGACATACGAGGCCGCACCGATCGCGGTGCCCGCGTCGTTCGCCGCCGGCTGCACGAACAGCTCGCGCACCCCGGGCATGGCAACGATGCGCTGGTTCAGCTTCACGTTCAAGGCGACGCCACCCGCGAACACGATGCGGCCGGTCTCCCGCAGCACGTCGCCGACGTGATGCTCAATGAGTTCGAGCGCGGCGTCCTCGAGCAGCTTCTGCACCGAGGCGGCATAGTCCACGTACGGATCATCGATCTCGTCGCCGACGCGGCGCGGACCAAGCCACTCGATCAGCTTCGGGCTGAAGTAGAAGTTGCGGCCGTCTTCCTTGTGGCGGCGCATGCCGATGACATTGATCAGGCGCGTGTTGACGCTGAAACCGCGCGGACCGTGTCTGAGCAGGCGCGACAGGTCGTGACGGGTCGGGTCGCCATACGGCGCCATGCCCATGACCTTGAACTCGCCGTCGAACATCTCGAAGCCGAGGTATTCAGTCATCGCGGCATAGAAACCGCCGAGCGAGTCCGGATCGTAAAACGCCTTGCGCTGGGTGATGCGGCCGTTCTCGCCGACACCGAAGAACGTCGTCGCGTATTCACCCTTGCCATCGATGCCGACGATCGCGGTCTTTTCCTTGAAGCCGCTCAGGTGATAGGCGCTCGATGCATGCGCGAGATGGTGCTCGACCATCTCGATGCGCACGCGGTTCGCGCCGATGCCCAGGTCGTCGCAGAGCTGGCGCAGTCGCGCGAGATTGCGCCGGTAACGGCGGTTGCCGTTGAAGAGCGCCGTCAGCGCGCGATCCGGCGCATACCAGTAGCGCCGCGCGAAATGCCAGCGCGCGAGTGAGTTGAACAGGCCGATGTGAGCGTACGGAAACGCGACGACGTCGACCTGCTGCGGCTGGATGCCGGCGAACTCCAGACAGAACCGTGCCGACTCATACGGGAATTTTCCCTTCGCGTGCTTGTCGCGGAGGAAGCGCTCTTCCTCGACCGCGGCGACCAGTTCGCCGTCGACGAACAGCGCCGCGGACGGATCATGGCTGACCGCGCCGGAGAGTCCCAGGACGATCACGGCGTCGGCAGTTGGTGGCGGCGAAACATGCGGAAGTCAGTTGCGATTTGCGGAACGCGCGACAGACTGCCAGAAAGCTCCGCAAGCGACCAGTGCGCGCGGCCGGCTGGCCACTGCGGTTCAACCCTGCGCATGGGCCTCGGCTTCGCGCAGGACCGCCTGCAGCGCACCCCAGACCCGGCCGGGATCGACGCTGCCGAAGCACGGTGGATCGACGTCGCGTACGCCCGGGTAGGTACAGTCGCGGCGCAGGCAGGGTGCACACGCAAAGTTCGCCTTGAGGTTCACCTGGCGCACGCCGAGCGCCCCGGCGCGGTCCGGCGCCGTGGAGCCGAACAGGATCACGCCGGGCGCATCGAACGCCGCGCCCAGGTGTGCGAGCCCGGTGTCGACGCCGACGTAGGCCTGCGCCGAGCAGATCTCCCGCGCGGCGCCATCGAGCGTGAGACGCGGCAGCACGCGCGCGCCGCTCGCCACCGCGATGCGTTCGGCCGCGGCCTTCTCGGCATCGCTGCCCCAGGGCAGGCGCACGTCGAATCCGGCCGCGATCGCGCGCCGGGCCAGGTCGATCCAGTACGCCTCGGGCCAGAGCTTGCTGGCCCAGGTCGTGCCGTGCAGGAACACCAGCCGGCGTTCGTCGAGGCGTGGCGTCGTCGGCGGGCGCAGGCCGTAGTCGAACGCGCCACGCTCGCCGCTGGTATAGCCGAGGCAGCCGGCGAACAGCAGCCGGATGCGCTCGATGATATGGCGCTCCTCGCCGATATCCACGCCGCGCGAATACAGCCAGGTCGCCGCGCGCTCGCGCGAAATGCCCGCTGGCCAGCCGCAGACTCGCCCGCGCGCCAGCGTGGCGACGAAGGCGCTCTTGATCAGCAAACCCTGGGCGTCGATCACACAGTCGTAGCGTTCCTCGCGCAGAGTGCGTGCGAACGCGCGCATCTCGCGACGTGCACTGGATCGCCACAGGCCTTCGAGCCGCCAGCGCCGATAGGCGATCGGGATGACCCTGCGCACGGCCGGGTGCCAGCCCGGGATCGGCGCAAGCGCCTCTTCGGCGACCCAGTCCAGCGTCAGATCCGGAATCGCGCGTGCGGCTTCCGTGACGGCCGGCAGGGTGTGCACGAGATCGCCGAGCGAGGAGGTTTTGACCAGCAGGACCTTCACCGGACGTGATTCCTCAGTCCTCGAGCGCGGCGGCGGCGACCGCCGCGATCACCTGCGCGGGCGCGAGATCCACGAGGCAACGGGTGTGACCCAGCGGGCAGTCGCGCTTGAAGCACGGGCTGCATTCCATCCCCAGCCGCAGCACGGTGGCGTGCGCGGACAGCGGCGGCGTGTGGCCCGGGTCGGACGAGCCGTACAGCGCGACCACCGGCCGACCGAGCGCGGCCGCGACGTGCATGAGCCCGGAATCGTTGCTGACCGTCACGGTCGCGAGCGACAGCAGATCAATGGCCTGCGCGAGCGTCGTGCGCCCGGTCAGATCGATCACCTCGCCGTCGCCGTCGATGCCGCCGTGGGCCGCGATGTGGTCGGCGATTCCCGTGCTGATCGGTTTGTCCCTGTCCGAGCCGAACAGCCAGACGCTCCAGCCGCGCGCGGCGTAGTGCCGGGCAAGGTCGGCGAAATGCGTGGCCGGCCAGCGCTTGGCCGGGCCGTACTCGGCGCCCGGGCACAGCGCGAGCAGTCGCACCGGGCGCAGCAGGTCGAGTCCGGCCAGTGCGGTCTCGACCCCCTGCGGATCGGCGCGCAGGCGCGCGACCGGGTCCGGCGCGATGGCGGGGTCGTAGGCGCCGTCGGGGTGGGCGAGGGCCAGAAAGCGGTCGACGGTGCGCGGCAGGCGGCGCCGGTCCAGGCGCCGGCCGTCATTGAGCAGAGGCCAGCGTGCCTCGCCCCAGTAGCCGGTGCGTTTCGCAATGCCGGCCGCCCAGGGCATCAGCGCGTGCTTCCAGGCGTTCGACAGCACGATCGCCCGGTCATGGCGACCGCGCAGACCGCGACCCATGCGCCAGCGTGCGGCGAGCGCGGCCTGGCCATGCTGGAACGGCAGATCGATGCCGGCGTCGACCTCGGCCATGCGCCCGGTCAGTGCGCGGGTCCAGGCCGGGGCGGCGACGTCGATCGGGGTGGACGGCGCCTGTTCGCGCAGCGCCGCGAACAGACATTGCGCCATGACCATGTCACCGATCCAGGCCGGACCGATGACCAGCGTGCGGGCGTCAGTCAACCAGCGAGTATTCGGTGCCGCAGTACGGGCACGCCGCGCTGCCGGTCTTTTCGATCGCCAGGTAGACGCGCGGATGCGCGCTCCACAGCGGCATGTTCTCGTTCGGGCAGTACAGCGGCAGTTCCGAACGCTTTACGGTATAGCGCACACGCGCCGCGCCCTTGTCGCCGGCGGGCCGCTTCGAACCGTTACTGCGATCGTTCGTGGCAGGCATGGTCGTAGGGGTCCTGAATCAGACCGGCGTGAGCCAGCCCTCGGGGGTCACGCGGCGGCCGTGCACGAGGTCGAAATACATCGATTGCAGCCGCTCGGTCAGCGGGCCACGCCCGCCGTTGCCGATGGTTCGGCCGTCGAGTTCGCGGATCGGCGTGACTTCGGCGGCCGTACCCGTGAAGAACGCCTCGTCGGCGACATAGACCGCGTCGCGGGTCAGGCGCGCTTCATGCACCGGCACGCCGATCTCGGCGGCCAGCGCGAAGATCGTGCGGCGCGTGATGCCGTCCAGTGCCGAGGTCAGCTCGGGCGTATAGATCGCGCCGTCGTGCACGATGAAGATGTTCTCGCCGCTGCCCTCGGCCACATAGCCGTCGACGTCCAGCAACAACGCCTCGTCGTAGCCGCACTGCTGCGCCTCGGTGACGGCCAGCATGGAGTTCATGTAGTTGCCGTTGGCCTTGGCCTTGCACATGGTGATGTTCACGTGATGGCGCGTGAACGACGAGGTGCGCACCCGGATGCCCTTTTCCAGCGCTTCCTGGCCGAGATACGCGCCCCAGGCCCAGGCCGCGACCATGCAGTGCACCTTGAGGCCTTCGGCGTGCAGACCCATGCCCTCCGAGCCGTAGAAACACATCGGCCGGATGTAGGCGGCCTCCAGGCCGTTCTCGCGCACCACGGCACGCTGCGCATCGTTGAGGGTCGCCTGGTCGTAGGGCAGTTCCATCGCCAGGATGTGCGCCGAGCCGAACAGGCGGCGGGTGTGGTCGCCGAGGCGAAAGATCGCCGTGCCGGATTCCGTGCGGTAGGCGCGCACGCCCTCGAACACGCCCATGCCGTAATGCAGGGTATGGGTGAGCACGTGCACGCGCGCCTCGCGCCAGGGCACGAGCCTGCCGTCAAACCAGATCACGCCGTCGCGATCGTCGAATGGGGGTTTCGCCAAGGGTCGTTACCGTTCAAGGGGTCTCAAAAGTCGCCTGCCACTGCGCCTGCACGAACGCCCGTTCGGCGGCATGCGCCCCGGGGTCGATCAGCACCGGCCGGTCGAGCAGGCTGGCGCGATGGATGTCGCCGCGCAGCCGGCGGTAGATCTCGGCCAGCCGTCCGGCGTCGGAGGCAGGCATCAGACCGCATCCGGCCAGAGTCTCCAGCAGCCGGATGTTGTCGGTCCAGCGCGTGAGCTCAGGATGCTCGAAAGCGTGACGCAGAACGCGATATTGAACCATAAACTCAATGTCCGTAATACCGCCGTGGCCCTGCTTGAGGTCGAAGTCCTCGGTGGTGCTGCGGTCGAGTTCGGCACGCATGCGCGAGCGCATTTCGACGACCTCCTCGCGCAGCTTCCGCGGATCGCGTTCGCGGCGCAGGACCGCATCGCGGATCGCCGCGAAGGCGGGCTCGGGGCGGCCGATTGCCGCGACCGGGCGGGCGCGGATCAGGGCCTGGTGTTCCCAGGTCCAGGCGCTGTCGTTCTGGTAGAGCGCAAACGCGTCGAAGCTCGACACCAGCAGGCCGGACTTGCCGTTCGGCCGCAGGCGCGTGTCGACCTCGTAGAGCGTGCCCGAGCGCATCGGGGCGGTCAGGATGTGGATGATCCGCTGCGCGAGGCGCGTGAAGAACACGGCGTTTTCCGCGCTACGCTCGCCGTTCGTGTGCTGCGCGCTGCCGGTGCTGTCGTGCAGGAACACGATGTCGAGATCCGAGCCGTAGCCGAGTTCCAGCCCGCCGAGCTTGCCGTAGGCGACGATCGTGAACTGTGCGTCGCGGCGAACGCCATCGACCTCGAATCCGGGCACGCCATGGCGTTCGGTCAGCTCGGTCCAGGCCAGCGCGAGGGCGTAGCGCAGCATGACCTCGGCCAGCGCGCTCAGATAATCGCTGACCTTCATGAGCGGCAGCGCGCCGGTGATGTCGGCAGCGGCAATCCGCAGCATCTGCGCATGGGCGAACTGACGCAGCCGCTCCATCTGCTCCTCGAGATCATCCTCGGGGATCGCGGCCAGATGCGCGACCAGCTCGCGCATGAGCCGGTCGTCGGTCGCCGGCGCGTACAGCCGGCGCGGATCGAGCAATTCGTCGAGCAGGATCGGCTGGCGGGCGATCTCGCGCGCGATCCACGGGCTCAGACCGACGAGACTTGCGAGATGGGTGCGCGCCGCCGGATGTTCGTACAGCAGCGCCAGGTAGGCGCTGCGCCCGCCGATCGCCTCGATGACCGCGAGCAGCCGCTCGAGCGCGCCGTCCGGATCCGGCGTGGCGGCGGCCTCCTCGATCAGCGCCGGGACGAGGTGATCGAGCCGGGCACGGCCGGTCTGACCGAGCACCCGGAAGCCGCCCGAGCCGCGCAGCTGGCCGATGCGCTCGCGCGCGGCGGGCGGATCGCGAAATCCCGCGTGGCCCAGTTCCGCGTCGCTGCCGGCCTCCTGCGGGTGGGTCCAGACCCGCGCGAACCGGTCCGCTGCGGCGGCGTCGGTATCGGTCGAGAACACCGCCGCAAACTCCCGGTGCACCGCAGCGCGCGCGGCATCCAGGGCTGCCAGCAGCGCGGTCCAGTCCGGGTGATCGAGCGCGGTCGCGATACGCGCGCGCGTCGTGTCGTCGGCGGGCAGCACATGGACCTGCTGGTCGTCGACCTGTTGCAGGCGGTTCTCAACGTGACGCAGCAGACAGTAGGCCGTATCCAGCCGGTCGGCCACGGCCTCGTCCAGCAGGCCGAGCCGCGCCAACCGGCGCAGCACGGCGCGGATCGGACGGGCCTGCAGGGTCGGCTCGCGACCGCCGCGGATGAGCTGAAAGACCTGGCCGATGAACTCGATCTCGCGGATGCCGCCGCGGCCGAGCTTGACGTTGTCGTCGATGCGACGGTCGCGGTACTCGTCCTCGATCATGCGCTTCATGTCGCGGATCGCCTCGATTGCCGAGAAATCGAGGTAGCGCCGGAAGACGAACGGTCGCACGATCGCGTCGAGCAGGGCCTGATCGCTGGCGCGCGCCCCAATCGCACGGGCCTTGATCCAGGCGTAGCGCTCCCACATGCGCGCCTGGCCGTGCAGGTATTCCTCCAGCGCCGCAAAGCTGACCGCGAGCGGCCCACTCAGGCCGAACGGACGCAGCCGTGTGTCGACCCGGAACACGAAGCCCTCGGCGCGTGGGCTTTCCAGCGTCACGGTCACGGCCCTGGCGATGCGCGTGAAGTACTCGTGGTTCGAGGTCGATCGGCGGCCGCCGCAGGTCTCGCCGTCGGCGCGGTAGGCGAAGATCAGATCGATGTCCGAGCTGAAGTTCAGCTCGCCGCCGCCGAGCTTGCCCATGCCGATGGCGATCAGGTCGACGGCCGCGCCGCGATCGTCGAACGGCTCACCCCATTGCGCCGCGGCGAGCCGGCGGTGGTGCGCCAGCGCGGTCTGCACGCAGGCGTCGGCGAGGTTGCTCAGGTCGGTGAGGATCTCATCGAGTTCCGCCAGGCCGCCGATGTCGCGCCAGCAGATGCGCAGCATCTCGCGCTGGCGCGCGAGCCGCAGTGCGCGGCCAAGCTGCTCCTCGTCGCCGGCCTCCACGCAGGCGTGCGCGACCTCGGCGGCGATCGTCCCCGGCGCTCGCGGCGCGTCCAACGCGCCGCTCGCGCGAAGCCCGTCGAGCATCTCCGGCCAGCGTTCGGCCGTGCGGCGCGCGAAATCGCTCGCCGCGAATACGCGGGCCGTGATCTGTTCGTGGTCGGTCTGCGACAGCGGCGACATGGCCCGCGAGCCTGCCACCGCCGCTGCGCCGGGGCAATCCCCGGCCGGCGCTCACATGCCGGCGGCTGCCTTGGCGAGCGCGGCCAGCGCCAGGGTCATCTGCTTGAACGGCGGTGCGTTCGGGTCCATGCCGTGCGCCGCGGCGAGCGAATCGGCCGACCGATACGTGACGCGCGTGCGCCCGTCCGCGGCCTGCCAGACCGACATCTTCAGCGGCAGGTCCACGCCGATCTCCGGGTTGATCTGCATCAGGGCCGTGCCGAGTTTGGGGTTGCCGAAGATCAGCACCTTGCTGGGGGCAAGGGTCTGGCCGACATTGACGGCGCCCTTTGCGTGGTCCACCTCGACGAAGGCCTTCAGCCCGCGGTTGCCGAGCGCCTTCTGGAGTCGGTCAAAGGTGGTCTGCACGTCGTCGGGGCTTTCGGTGGTGATGTAGTCACCGGCGCGGGCCGTGGTCGCGATGCAGACCAGGGCCGCGATCAGCAGTGCACGGAACATGGGGCTACCTCCGGGTTGGGTGGTTGCGATGACCGCTTGGGGCGCAGCGCGCGAATGACAGGAGACCGGCCGGGACCGGGGATGCTTGCGCGGGATTCAATTTTTCAGCACGCCAAGGTGGCGTTCCAGGAACCGCGTCAAGGGTCGGGGATTGCGGATATGAATCTTGCCGTCGCTGAGCTGCGGGTCCAGGAAACCGTCCACATCACTGTAGTCAGTGTAAACGTCCACGAACACCAGCCCACGCGCGCGGCATCCGGCGCGCAGTCGCTCGTTCATGTAGCAGACGTAGTGCAAGCGTTCGGCGTCCGATCCGAGGAACGGAAACGCCGGGTCCTCCCAGACCCGGTCGCGGTGCACGGGCGGGACCACGTTGTAGACGGCGATGGTCCTGGCGGCCGTGCGCGCCCGATTCAGCTCGATGGCGTCGAAATAGGCATCGACGACCTGGTCGATGACCGATTCGTGGTCGGTCTCGGCAAGTCGCTGCACATGTCCGCGGCAGTCGATCTCGCCAAAGCAGAAACAGGCGACGTCGTCGGCGTCCAGTCGATAATCGGCGAGGTCAAGCAGTTCGAGGCCGAGTTTCCCAAAGCTGTGCATCAGCCTGGGCCCCAGCCGGTGGGTATGCACTTCCACCGAGCGCGAACGCACCTTCTTCCAGCCAGCGTGACAGTGGCTGTCGCCGAAGGTGTGGATCTTGCGCCTGGGGCGGGTGCGAAACAGTCGCATGGGCCGTCGGGGTGGGCGGTGCGGCTCGGGCCGCGGAAGGCGCTACGGTATCATTGATCGACGATGCCACGGCCCGGCATGCCCGCCATCCCCGAAGGTTTCCACGAGCGGTTTGCACAGACCCATGCTGTGGCTCGACGACACGTTTGAAAAGACCCTGCCGCGCGATGGCGCGACCATTGACTATTTCATGGCGCTGGACGGCGAGGTCGTTCGTCACCAGGACCGTCGCCGCACCGTGCGTGCGCAGATCGGCGCTGAGTTCTTCTACGTCAAGACACATCGCGGCGCGCGCGTGAGGGAGATCCTGAAGAACCTCTTCTACCTGCGACTGCCGGTCATCGGTGCCCGCACGGAATGGACCGCCATCCAGCGCTTCCGGGCCTCCGGAATCCCGACCGTGGAGATGGTCGCCTACGGCGCCAAGGGGCGAAATCCGCTGACCCAGCGCTCGCTGGTCGTAACCCGGGCCCTCGAGGACACGATTGCACTGGACCGCTATTGCGAGCAGTGGCGTGACACCCCGCCGGCGTTCGTCGAAAAGCGCGCGCTAGTTGACGAACTCGCGGCGATCTCGCGGCGCATGCTGCTCGGCGGCATGAATCATCGAGACTACTACCTCGGGCACTTTCTGCTCGCGCGTGATTCGATCGAGGGCCTGAGACGTGGCGCACCGCCGCGTGTATATCTGATCGATCTGCATCGTGTGCAGATCCGCGGCAAGACACCGCGACGCTGGCTGGTCAAGGATCTCGGCAGTCTGTATTTCTCCGTGATGCACTTCGGCATTACACGACGCGACCTGTTGCGCTTCATCGTGCGTTTTACCGGTCGGCCGCTGCGTCATGCGCTCGGTGGCGACTGCCCATTCTGGTCCGATGTAGAGCGTCGCGCGATCGCCCTGTATCGCAAGATGTACGGCCACGCGCCGAAACTGCCTTGACCATCACCGCACTCACGTCGGCCGGTCGACCGGCGAACATGCCGCTGACGCGTGACGTTTCTCCTGAACATCTCGTTGCACCCTTCCGCGTGCCGGTCGGGCAGGCCGCCGGCCGAACCGGAGAACTGCAATTCACCGAAACCCTGCGCTGGCTGCCCGGCAAGCGACTGGTCGGCGCCGGGCGCTGGCACGATGAACCCGTGCTGATCAAGCTGTTCTACGGCGACGGTGCACGCAAGAACTGGCGTCGCGAGGATCGGGGCTACGCGACCCTCGCGAGGGCCGGCATTTCCGCGCCGTCGGTGCTGCACTCCGGTCCGGTCGACGGAACGGCCGCGTTCGTGCTGGTGGCCAGCTGGCTCGCCGATGCGCAGACGCCCCGCTCTGCCCTGCAGAACGCGACGAGCGATGGGGAGCGGCTGGCGATCTTCTCCGATCTTGTCGACCATGTCGCCGCCAACCACAACGCGGCGGTTGTCCAGAACGACATGCACCTGGGCAATTTTCTGCTCGCCGACGGCAAAGTCTATTCGATCGATGGCGCGCGGGTGCGCATGCACGGGCGGTTGTCACGGCACACCCGCAGCCAGAACCTTGCCGCATTTTTTGCGCTGCTGCCGCTGCGCATGTTGTCCGCGGTGCCGCAGCTGTTCCAGCGCTACGCACAGGCGACGGGGTTTTTCACCAACCGCGAGGCGATCGCCGCAATCGAGCGCCACACGGCCCGGCTGCGGCGCGAATCCACACGGCGACATCTGAAGAAGATGTTCCGCAATTGCACAGACATCAAGGTGGATCGCAACGGCGACCTGCGACGCATCTATGTGAGAAAACTTGACGGCGCGGATCCCGGTTGCGAACTGAACTTGAGCGCAATCGAACAACCACCGGATGGCGCGCGAATGCTCAAACAGGGAAATACCTGCACGATCTGGACGCGCGAGCTCTTGGGGCGAGTGCTCGCGGTGAAACGCTACAACATCAAAAACGCACTGCATGGACTGAAGCTGGCGCTGCGCCAGTCGCGTGCGCTCAAATCCTGGCGCAACGCGCACCGGCTGCTGTTTCATGGCATTGCGACGCCGGCGCCGATCGCCGCGATCGTGGAAAAGCGTGGCCCGTTCACGCGGCGCGCATGGTTTCTCGCGGAATGGGTTGATGCGCAGAACGCAGCCGAATTCTTCGCGTTTGACCGCGCGATGAACGCCGACGAGGCGCTGGTTGCCAGGCGGCTGTGCGACCTGGTGCAACTGCTGTCCATGAATGGCATTGTGCACGGTGATATGAAAGCGACGAATTTTCTGATTTGCCGCGATGACGTGTTGCTCCTCGATCTGGATGCGATGCGCGAACCGCGGTTTGGCTGGCTCGCGCGACGCGGCTGCGCGCGGGATCGACGCCGGTTTCTCGCCAACTGGCGGGATCGGCCAGAACTGCTGCGGCAGTTCGAAACACTCCTGAATGGCGGCTCGGCGGAAGCCGCCGGTCCAGGAAACAACAAGGGGTGATGTCTTGGTGAGACTATTGATTGCCGTGCTGCTTGTGGCGGTGGCGGCATACATCGGCTATCGGCTGTACCGGCGTTCACGCTGGAAGACGCTGGCGCCCCTGTTGCCCGCGCGGTTCAACTTCGGCAAGCGGCGCGACACCTTTCGTCGCGCACTTGATCTGCTCGAAGCGCGTGGCGGGCGTTTCATCCTCGAAACGGGCGTCGCGCGCGAGGGACTCGCCAAATCCAAATCGGACGGCGCGTCCACGATCGTGTTCGCCGCATGGGCGCAACAACACCATGCGCGCGTGGTGTCCGTCGATATCGACCCCGCCAGCATCTCGGCGGCGCAGGCCGCGGTCGCGCAGCTGGGCCTCGGGGAGTTTGTCGAGTTCGTGACCTCGGATTCGGTCGCCTACCTCGCGCAGTGCGACCGAGCGGTGGACCTGCTGTATCTGGACAGCTTCGACTATGACCGCAACGATCCGGCCGTGCAGCAGGCGAGCCAGGCGCATCACCTCGCCGAATTCAAGGCGATCGAGGCGCGGTTGCACGCCAACAGCATCGTGCTGATCGATGACTGCCGCATACGCGGCGGCGGCAAGGGTAAGCTCGTGATCGCCTACATGCTGGAACGTGGTTGGCGCGTCGAGTTGTCGCGCTACCAGATGCTGCTGGTGCGCGATTGAAACCCGCGCTGCATCGCGTGGTTCGCCTCTGGCGCTGCGACGCGCTCTGCAGCCCAGCCTGAACCTGATTGTGAAGGTTTATTACGTTGTCTGGATGGAGGACCTGGCTTCGCCGCTGTTGCGTGGTCAGGTGCTGGACATCTGTGCGATGTTTGCCCGACAGGAGGTCGATCTCACCTTCGTTTATTTTTCCAGACCGGAAGATGCGAAACCTGCTGGGCGACTGTTGCGACAAGCGCTGCCGGATTCTGTCGGGCTCGTGGTGGAACCGGTGGGGTTCCTCGGCTGGACGGCACGTCGCCTGGACTGGCAGTTCTATCGCCCCGTCCAGGGTCCGCTGGTCATCGGCCGCGTTGTGCGTACGCTGAAACGACTGATCGAACGGCGCGCCAGTGCCGTCGTTCACTTCCGCTCCTATCCGATTGCACTCGCGGGCGTTCGACTCAAGTCGAGACGCCCCAATCTCAGGGTGGTCTTCGATCCGCGGTCGCCGTTCCCCGAGGAAGGCGTCACGCTCGGGCGAATGAAACGGGGCGGCCGCACACACCGGTACTGGCAGGCGGTGGAACTGCGGCTTCTGCGTGGAGCGGACGCAGTCGTGGCCACCTCGAAGGCGTTTGGCCGGAGTCTGCTTGCGCGTGTGCCGTCGGCCGGCGTGCATGTCATCGGCAACAACGTCGACACGGCACGGTTCACGAGCGCGGCTGCCGACCGAACCCGCATTCGCCATGAACTGGACATCGATCCGGACGCGTTCGTGTTTGGTTATGTGGGCAGTCTGGGGTTGCGATTCTGGAACGACCCGAACGCCTACGCCGGTTTTATGCGTTCGATCGCGAAGTCCGGGCGGCCCGCCTGCTTTCTGTTTGTAACGCGAGATCAGCGGGTGCTACGCAAGGTCATGGCGGCGCACGGGATCGACGAGCGCCGGCACCGGGTGGTGGGCGCGTCGTTCGACGAGGTGCCCGGATATCTGGCGTGCATGGACGCCGGCCTGAACTTCATGGCGCAGCCCGATCCGCGTCTGAGCGTGAAGACCGTCGAATACCTCGCGGCGGGCCTGGCGGTCGTCACGAACGAACGGGCCTCCGGCGTGGCGGGCCTGGTGCGCGACAACGAGCTGGGCGTGGTCGTGGGCGATGAAACGGCATTGTCCACCGACGAGATTGAGCGGATATTCGCGCTCTTCGAGGCAAGGGACGAATATGCAAGTCGCGCAAAAAGCTACGCGCTCAGCGAGTGTTCTACCGAGGCGGTCTCCGGCAGATATCTGGCGATCTATCGGGCCTTGTGGGCCTAAATTGAATGACGATCCCTAGCGGTCCAGCCTCCTGCCTTTCTGATTCATTCTTCGCGTTTCTCTGGAAAGAAACAGCAGGTTCGTGCGTCGCAGATGCGGTTCCCGCGTGGTCCATTCATGGATCTGTTCGTAGATCCCGAACAGATAGTATTCGTGCGACTCGAGAAACTGTTTGAGGTTTTCGAACGACACGTGTCGTTGATTGGTCGGGCTCATTCCGGCCTCGACCAGAACGAGATCGATCGACTGTCTGGCGAGCGAATCCGTTGCACCCTTCAATACCTCGAGGTCACTGCCCTCGGTGTCGATCTTCAGGAAACCGATGCGCTCGATCGCGTTCCGCTCGCAGAATGCGTCGATGGTGTCGATCGTTACGGATTCGGTGGGCGAGTCGGCGTCCGGCTGCTCGCGGGACTGTTCGCGCAGGAAATACATCTCGGGGATGCCCTGCAGCACCATGGTCCCGTCGGCCTTCGCGGCGCCGAGCGCGATTCGATGACAGTGTGCCTGCCCGGTTCCGGCGAGGTGGTTGCGCAGCTTGCGATGATTGTCCGTGGACGGCTCGAAGCAGTGGATGGTCGTATCTGGAAAGTGATCCAGGAACAACCGCGCGGACTGGCCAACGTTTGCACCGACGTCGAACACAATGCTCGGCCGGAACATCGGCAGCGCCGCGGCGATGTCGTGGAACATGTCGACCCCGCGCGGCGGGAACCGAAAGATCCGTGTGCCCGTCAGGCGCTCGATCGCCTGTTTCATCCTGCCGGAGAGATTCATGTTTCAGCGTCGCTGTTTCGGGCGGTGGGCGCGGACCGAGCAGTGGATCGGATGAACCGGTCCGCGTTCGTCCGCATGTTGAACTGAGCGGTTGACGGCCGGGTTGCGAAGTATATCGGAACGACGAGTTCCGCCCGCGCTTCGAATAGACTGGCGGGCGGACGCCTGCGTGATCACGCCAGGCGTGCGGGTTGACAGCCGGTCGGACTCAGCACTCCGGGCGCCGCGCATTCTGGTACCGTCCGAATTCCGCCGCAACCGCTCCGGCCCGTCACCCCACATTTTCTGAGTCATGCAACACACGCCCGCTGCCGTTCTTCCGGACGATCTGACGTCCTACGATCTTCTGAAGACGCTGGCGTTGATCCTGATGCTGATCGATCATGTCGGCGCGTACTTCTTTCCGGAGCAGGCCGGCTGGCGAATCTTCGGACGGATATCGTTTCCGATCTGGCTGTTTCTGGTCGGCTATTCGAACACGCGCACGATCCCGTGGACACTTGTGGCCGGCGCGGTGGTGCTCGCCGCTTCATCGTTTGTCGTCGGCGAGCCGATTTTCCCCCTGAGCGTGCTGGTGACGATCATCGTCGCGCGACTGTGCAAAATACCGTGTGCGGACTTTGCATTTCCCGGCATTGGCCGGATGTTGGTGACCGCGGTATTGCTTACAGCACTGGTATGGCCAAGCCTGTTCGCATTCGAATATGGCGCGCTGGGCATGCTGTTCGCGCTGTATGGGCATGCGGTGCGGCATCGATCCGGCGATTCGAGGGGAGCGCCGGGCGTTCGCGTTTTCATGCCCCTGTCGGCATTGGCCTACATCGGTTATCAACAGCTGTACTTTCGGTTCAGCCTGCTGGATGGGCTGACCATGGCGGCCGGTGTCATTGCCATCGGTCTGCTGCTCGGCCTGTTCGAGTCACATCGCTATGCGAGACTCACCGCTGCGCTGCCCACGGCGATGACCGCGGTGCTCAAACTCACGGGGCGACGGACACTGGAGGTCTACGTGATCCATCTGCTGGCCTTCAAGGTGCTCGCGGCCCTGCTCTATCCCGAGCGCCATTCCCTGTTCGAATTGCATTGGTACTGAATCTCATCGCGCCATGGCAGTCCATGACATCGTGAACCCATCCACGGCCGGCGGCCGCGCCATGGTTTTTGTGTTCTCGCTCGCCATCTTTCTCGGCGCGGCTCTGTTGTTCATGATCCAGCCAATGGTGTCGCGGCTGGTGTTGCCGACCCTGGGCGGGTCGCCGGCCGTGTGGATCACGGCGGTGATGTTCTTTCAGGCCGTGCTTCTGCTGGGCTACCTCTACGCGCATCTGTTATCCACACGCGTAACGCCGTGGATGCAGCCGGTTGTTCATGTCGTGCTGCTGTTGCTCGCCCTGGCGAGCCTACCGGCAACACGGCCCGACGCCGGTTCCGCCGAGATCACGACGCAGCCCGCGCTCTGGTTGCTGGGGCATCTGTCGCTGTCGATCGGCCTGCCGTTCTTCGCGGTTTCGGCGACCGCGCCGCTCATGCAGCGGTGGTTCGCCCGCAGCGGTCATCGGCACGCGCATGACCCGTATTTCCTCTACGCCGCAAGCAACCTCGGCGCGCTCCTGGCCCTGCTTGCGTATCCGGTGCTCGTCGAACCGGCGCTGGGGCTGGATCAGCAGAACCTGGCATGGGCCCTGGGCTACGCGCTGTTGCTGATGGTGATCGCGATCTGTGGCGGGTGGATGATTCGCTCGAGCCGTCCGGAGCGGCCTGCGGTGGATGTGACCGGCGCGCGGGCCGCGCGGGTGCCACCCGATTGGCCAACACGTTTGCGCTGGCTTGCATTGGCCTTCGTGCCGTCGGCGCTACTGTTGGCCGTGACGCTGTATATCAGCACCGATGTTGCCGCGGTTCCGTTTATCTGGGTCGTGCCGCTGGCCCTGTTCCTGCTTTCGTTCGTGTTCGTCTTCGCGCGGCGGCAGTGGCTGAAGGCGCACTGGATGCTGGAACTCCAGGCCTGGGCGTTCATTGCCCTGGCAATCTTCTGGGCGATCGACGACGGCTGGATGCGGCTGGTGCTGCACCTCGCCGTGCTGTTTCTGACGGCGATGGTGTGCCATGGTGAACTCGTGCGGCTGCGCCCGCACGTGAGCGATCTGACAGAGTTTTATCTATGGATCTCCGTCGGCGGTCTGCTCGGCGGGGTGTTCTGCGCAGTCATCGCCCCGCTGGCTTTTGATGGTGTATACGAGTACCCGCTGGTCGTGTTGCTCGCCGCTTTGTTGAGACCGCGCGCGAGGGCGTCATCGGGGCGCGCCATGACCCGACTCTCGTGGCTCGATTTCGCACTGCCCGCGCTGCTGGCGGTGTTCTTTCTGCTTCCGCGTGCATTCCCGGCGCTGAATCCGGACCAGTTCGGCGCCGCTGGCGTGTTTGTCTTCTTCGCCGCGATCGCCGTGGTGCTCGACCGGTTTCGCAACCATCCGGCCCGATTCGCGCTCGGTCTGCTGCCGCTGCTGGCGACCGCGCATGCGTCCAGCACTGCGGGTGCAGTGCAATTGCGCGACCGCAGTTTTTTCGGCGTGTACTCGGTGGTCGACAAGGGCGACGGCAGCATCCGCTACCTGGTGCATGGCCGTACCGTGCACGGCGCCCAGCGCCTGCAACCGGATCGCGCCACGGAGCTGGCCACCTATTACCACCACGCGGCGCCGCTTGGTCAGATCGTTGAGGCAATGCACGCTGCGGGCCGCATTCGCAACATCGGCGTACTGGGCCTTGGGGCGGGCACGCTCGCCTGCATTGTCCGCCCGGGCCAGTCGATCACGTTCTATGAACTCGATCCGCTCATGGCCGAAATCGCCCGTGACACGCGGTACTTCAGCTTTCTGGATCGTTGCGCCCCGCAGGCGCGGATCATTCTCGGCGACGGACGGCTCAAACTCGCGCAGGCGACCGATGGCGCATACGACCTGCTGGTGTTCGACGCCTTCACCTCCGATGCGATCCCGATGCATCTGGTGACCCGCGAGGCGCTCGGCATGTACCTCGACAAACTCGCGCCCGGCGGCCTGTTGATGTTCCAGATCACGAACAACTACGTGGACCTCGAACCGGTCCTGGCGCGGCTGATCGATTCTCTCGGGCTGGCCGGACGGGTCGGTGAATTCACGCCGACCGCCGCGCAATCCGCCGACGAGATATCGGCCTCGAAATGGGTCGTCATCGTACACTCGGAAGCCGACCTGCCGGGTGTTGCGCAGGGTGACGGCTGGCGAGCTCTGCCAGCCGTAGGCAGCGGCACGCATCGCGTCTGGACCGATGACTACTCGAACCTTTTCGAGGCGCTGTATCTGCGCACCTGGTTGCTTGGCCCCGAACGTTTCGGGGGCGATCAGGCAGGCAGTCATCAGGCCGACCGGGCCGCGTCGTTGTGATGCGTGCGGGGTTCCGTTATGGTTGCGGCGTTTTGGGGTACACCCGGAATCCGGGTGATTCGCTTTCCGTTGGAGGATCAGATGATCAACAAGTTCCTGCTCGTGGCC
This sequence comes from Chromatiales bacterium, assembly GCA_020445605.1. NCBI lineage: Bacteria > Pseudomonadati > Pseudomonadota > Gammaproteobacteria > Chromatiales > Chromatiales bacterium. The sequence goes on along the minus strand of JAGRGH010000040.1, from coordinate 47,064 downwards.
GGCACCACATTGCTGCCGCTGTCCGCGTTCGCGGAGATGAAGAAGAAGGTGGTCGAGCAGTCCGTACCGGTCGACTCTCCCGTCGCGCTCACGGTACTCGGCGTGCTGGCGGCCGTGCTCGCGGTACGTTTCTTCCGCAAACGTTGAGCACCCGGCGCGACGCGGAGCCCTGTCTCCGCGCCGCGCCTGATCGACAGCCATCACGCGCGGTTACGCTGATCCCGGCGCGACAACCGCGGCCTTGATACCGCGCAACGCGGCGGGACGCTCGGCAACGATCAGCCGAGCCCCGTGCGCGGCGCACGCAACGGTCCCGATGATTGCCGGGCTCCGGGCTCGGAGCACCGCCTTCCCGAAAATCAGGTCCGTTTACAGAGCGGGCCTCAGCCCCTCACCAGCGTTGTTTGATGCGCGCGCAGTGCGAGCGTGTCGTCGTTCGAAAACGCGTGGCAGCAACCACCAGCCGGGGAGTATGACCTGTAACAGGTAGCGCAGTGGGGTCTGCGGCTGGAAGTACGCAAAGGTCAGATAAGTGCCGACGATGAACCAGGCCAGAAAGACGCTGGTGATGTTCCGGCCGGATCGTTCAAGCAATGCGAACAGGGCGAGAAAGACCGAAAGCGCCGTCATCACATGAAAGGCAGCATGCTCGTAGAGCCAGCGGTTCAGATCGATCAGTTTCCGCATGGTCGCAGACGGTGTCAGCGGCCCCGGATCCAGCGCTTGCGCGTACACGGCGCGCGTATCGGCGTGTTCGGTCAACAGGCTGTGGCCGGCATCAAATCCGAATGCCTGGTATTCGAGGTGCGGATAAAATTCGCCCAGATAGTCCAGCGGCGCCTGCGCGAGCCAGCGTAGCGTCTTCTCGGCGCCGGCGTAACGAATGGCGGCGAGCACGGAGGGTTGTTCGACTCGCGGCGGCCCGAGACTGGTCATGAACTGAACCAGTTCATGGCATTGCGTGCGCTCCACGAGCGCGCGGCCCTGCTCGGTGCTGCAATCGGTTTCGTACATCGCCAGATCGCATTTGAGCCGGCATTGCAGGCTCTTTTTCACCAGATCCGGAAAGAATGCCCGACCGTAGGGGTCTTCCGGAAAGTTCCGGACGAAGTACTGGTCTTTCTGCTGGTGAACCAGGAGCACCGCAGTTCCCAGCAGCACGACACCAATCAATCCCGACCGCCTGGCCGGTTTGGACAGGTTCGCCGTCAGCATCGTGGCCAGCAGCGCCAACGGCAGGATCATCAGTTGTCGGCGGGCCATCGTCGCCAGCAGGACCAGACCGAACAGCATCACCCAGAGCCTCGCGCCTCGATTGCCCCGCTCGTGACTCAACACCAAGCACAGCAAGAGCACGAAGGTCCATGCCGTCACCTCCGCCCAAAACCCGTTCGCGACGAACATCGTCGCCACGATCACAAGCGGTGTCGACACCACGAGCACAATGCGGCCCGTCGTGCTGGTCGTACGCCAGTGCTGTTTCACCCACAGGGCCATCAGGCCGAAGAACAGACTGTGCCACCCCAACAGCAAGTCGTTCAGATTCAGCCACGGCTGAAGGTTGGCGAAGCGCGCCAAAGCAAGCAGCATCCAGCCGAATCCGGGTTGTCGAAGTGCATGCCCCTGCGGGTGCATCCCGAGGGCAATGTAGGCATAGCTGTCAAACGAGAAGAACTGTGGGAGCAACGACCACAGCAAGGCCCCACCTGCGAGCGCGCCCGCGATTACCGTCGTCAGATTCGCACGCGATGTCGGCATCAGCATGTCCTGAGACAATCCCGTGGCGTCGTTGCGCACGAGTCAATTCCGGGTGAACGGGCGTGGTTCAATCGCCGACTCTCCCGGGGTCGTCTACCAGCCCCAGCAGGTAGGCGCCAGCTTCCGCCAGGTCGCGCCCGTAGGCGAGCACGCCGTCTTCATGACCGCCCATCGCAAAACCGCCGGGCAGCGCCGGATGCTGCGCCAGAATGCGCTCGGTCTCGGCCGCCATCTCAGCCGTGCCATAGGGGACGTCGGGGCTTGTGACCGGCAAATGCAATGCGTCCGCCGATCGCCATAGTGCTGGCGCGTGGACGTGAATCACGGCCTGCACCTGCGGTCGACAGCGATAGATCGCCGCATGCGTCATCGATTCCGACGACGGCGGTATCGGGCCGCGCGACCGCACGCTGTTATTTTTTTCATCGACTCGCAGAACATGGCACAGGTGTTCCGGCCCGATGGATTCGAGTCCGCCGGTCTGCGAACCGGTGACCACGAATCCGCCATCGGGCCAGCGAATGCTCAGGTTTCCATAGGCCGCGCCGTCGTAGCGCGTGCCATCCTGCCCGACCAGACCGCGTTCGCGGCAGCGTCGGAACCAGTTCAGCAGCGACGCGACGGCTGGCAACGCGAGAGCGGGTGCCGACTCGTGGTGCAACCGGAATTTGATGACGCCGTCCGCTGTCTGCATCGTTTTTCGATTGAATCGGGTGGCAGATCTGGCGAACCGTCACGCGCAACCTGACTCGGGAAGCTCTGATCAAGCCAGATTCGCTCAGGGTATTCCCCAGGGAAACTCTGATCAATTCGGCGTTTTTCGCGGCACAAGCAAGGGACGCCGTTTGCGACGGCTGCATGCCGTTGAAATTTCGAGAAAACGAAAAATCACGCTTTTTCGTTTTCGCTGCTCTGGCAACCCTGGATGGATGATCAGAGCTTCCCTAAGGGAAGGCGCTGATATCAAGGACCAATCGGGGCAGCCACGTTCAGATTGTCGGCCGCCTCCCGCAGGCGACGGTCGCGAGTCCAGAAGCCAGCCCCTGCGACCATAGCCGAGCCTAAGAGGTGAATATCGATCCAGCCTAGGCCACGACCCATGAGTTGGTGATGCTCTATCAGCGCAAGCGCTTCATCGTGCGTAATCGGGTTGATCGCGGGCAGTTCGCCCAACAGGGAAAGCAGCTCTTGGCAGTTACTTAGATTGCCGCAGGCCAGTTCGCCAATAACGAACGGATGGATGAGCACTTCTTCGCGCTCCAGCAGCGCCACCAGTCGGGGTTCGCCCTGGCGCAGGTGGTCGACCCAGATGGAGGTGTCAACCAGCAGCATCCGAGGCTTCCCTGCGGCGTGGAACTTGTTTCAGATCTGGCTCGGAACCGCCCAGGGCCGCCAGGCGGCGCGCACTTTCCCGAGCAATCAGGGCCTCCAGCCCTGCCCGGACCAGCGCGGTCTTCTCACGAATTCCTGTCAGGCGCCCCGCTTCGGACAGCAAGCTGTCGTCGATATTCAGTGTCGTTCTCATGCATACAATATAAGCATCATTGTATGCATCCACAAGTGGACGCAGTCAATTTAAGGGCTCTGACCCCTTTGCCCTGACCCCTTTGCCGGACCCCTTTGCCGGCCGCACGGGGTTGCGATCAGGCGGCCCTGAACCGGCGTCGCAGTGCGAACATGCCCGCCAGCACGAGTAGCAAGGAGGGCGGCGTGGGCACGAGGTCCGGAGTGGTGGTTTGATCGGTAAAGTTGAAGGTCGCGCCGGGCCCACTATCGTCGGCGATGATCAGGAGCCCGACATCGAATACCCAGTAGGGGAAGGTGTAGCCACCGGTAGGCGATGTGGCGAACCCAAACCCGTTTGTGCTTACACCGCTGTCGCGATAGTACTGGGTCACCGCCGACCCGTCCCAAAGCATCCCGAGGTCGGGTCCGCTGAACAGATTGAATGGACCTCCCGGCCAGCTGCCGCCCTCCAGTGACTGCAGCGCCACCACGCTGGTCTTGTCCATGAAGAATTCCAGGATCACGTAATCGCCGGCGGCAACCGTGCCCCCAGTGACGTCACCGGTGGTGACGAAGCGTCCGTGATCCTGGCCGCCATTGGCACTCCAGTCCCACATGATGTTGGCACTGGCGGAGCGGCAGAGGGTGAGAAGCAACGTCAGGAGAAGGAGGCGTCGGATCGGATTTTTCATGGTGTGGTGACCCTTGTCGGCGAACCGGTTCGTGCGGGGGCGCGAAGTGCCCGCGACCGGCGGTGCTTTCGGGCATTGGCACCGACGGCCGGGAGGATAACACGCCTCAGGGCCTGGACCGCTCCGTCGGCAGGCCGTCGGGTCCGGCATCCGTCTCGGTGTATCCCCGGAGCCTGGACATCTTGACCGATCCCCGGATTGAAGCTGTTGCTGGGGTCCACTCGCGGTAGTTCGCGCGCAGCGCCGGCTTGGTCGCTTACAAGTAGCCGACGGCTCGGCCGGGTGCTCGGCGCCTCGTCCAATTCTGCGCCGCTGGGAATCCTGACCCAGCGAAAACGCGGGCACCCGCTACCCTGTTCGACATACACGCCATCGAGAAACAGCATGTGAAAGTGCACGTTCAGGTTCAATGCACGTCCGAAGCGCTAGCAGGCTGTTGGACAATGGGGACAGACCACGGTTTCGTGAAAAGTCCAAGAAAAACCGTTGTCTGTCCCCAGTTATTTCCCAATCTCAAACTCTACTCTTCGGCGACCGGCCGCGACGCGAAGCGCGCCTCAAATTCTCACGCGCGTCGGGAACTGCCGGCGAGGGATTAGCCCGCGGACGACGGGAACAAGCTCGCCGCGCGACTACCAAAAAAAGGCAATGCCGCAAGGCCGAGCAACAGCAGCAGAGGTGCCGGTGCGCTGGGCACCCAGGCCACCGGGCCGAATTCGAGTGCGACAAACGCACCGAGGGAATCCAGCGTGCCGACGGCGGCGGTGGAGCCCAAGGCGAGATTGAGGCCGAGAAAATGGCCCTGGGGGTCCAGCAGGCTGGCCAGTTCCGCGATGCTGACGGCCAGATCATCCGGGTCACTCAGAATCGGGTGGACCGACAGGAAATCGGTGTCGTCGAATAGCTCGAAGACGTGCAGCACGGGTCCTACTAAAATATTTCGCAGGTCAAACTCGAACACCGAGTCGAGCTGGATATTGACGCCCGGGCGCATCGCGATGGTCGTGCCGCTGATGGCTCCAGTCAGGGTGATGGTGCCGGTCGGGTCCTCGAACTCTCCGCGCTGATCGATCGGGTCGATATCCGGTGTCGCATCGTCGATCGCGAAGGTCACCAGTACGGATTCCCCCAGCTGGAATCCCTGGAATGCTGCGACCTCCGGATCGACCGGGCCAAGTTCGACAAAGACGACCGGTCCGGCGTTGAACGTAAATCCGATCGGTGCGGCAACCGCCGCCGGTGCGACGCAAGACAGCAAGAATGCTGAAAGCAGCCTTTTCATCTCATGTACCCCTGTGCTGATCCGGCGAGCCAAATTCCGCCGACCCTCCTATTGGACCATCCAGTTTCGACAGATGCCAGCGAGGCCCGGGTCGGTCACCTTGCATACATCGGTCCGCGGGTTCTGGATGTCAAAACGATTTGGGAGCGTCGGGGACCGGGGCGCGGGTATCGGAATTGTGGCGGGGTCAGTGCCGCGCAAATTACAAATTACAAATTACAAATTACAAATTATTGGGGACACAAATTATTGGGGACAGACCACGTTTATCGAATATTTTAGCGCGCAGTTATCAATGACCTCGCCGACAAAAAAGCCCCGCCGGAGCGGGGCTTTCGTGTGGTGAAGCAGGTTCGTCTGCCCGCATGAGCGGGCAGACGACGGGCGCTTACATCATGCCCATGCCGCCCATGCCACCCATGTCGTCCATGCCGCCGCCCGGCACGGCGCTACCGTGCTCTTCCTTCTTCGGCGCTTCGCTGACCATCGCCTCGGTCGTGATCATCAGACCAGAGACCGACGCGGCGTTCTGCAGCGCGGTGCGGGTGACCTTGGTCGGGTCCAGGATGCCCATGGCAACCATGTCGCCGAATTCACCGGTCGAGGCGTTGTAGCCGTAGTTGCCTTCGCCGGCGCGGACCTTGTCGAGGATGACCGAGCCTTCGAGGCCGGCATTCGCGACGATCTGGCGCAGCGGCTCCTCGATGGAGCGACGCACGATGGAGATGCCACGATCCTGATCGGTGTTGTCGCCCTTGGCGTTGTCGAGCGCGGAGATGGCACGCACCAGCGCGACACCGCCACCGGGGACCACGCCTTCCTCGACGGCGGCACGCGTGGCGTGCAGCGCGTCTTCGACGCGGGCCTTTTTCTCTTTCATCTCGACCTCGGTTGCGGCACCGACCTTGATGACGGCCACGCCGCCGGCCAGCTTCGCGACACGCTCCTGGAGCTTCTCCTTGTCGTAGTCGGAGGTGGCTTCCTCGATCTGCTTGCGGATCTGCTCGACACGGTTCTTGATCTCGGTCGAGTCGCCGGCACCGTCGATGATCGTGGTGTTTTCCTTGGAAATCTGCACCTTCTTCGCACGGCCCAGATCTTCCAGCGAGGCCTTCTCCAGCGACAGGCCGACCTCTTCGGAGATCACCTGGCCGCCGCTCAGGATCGCGATGTCCTGCAGCATGGCCTTGCGACGGTCACCGAAGCCCGGCGCCTTCACGGCGCAGACCTTCACGATGCCGCGGATGGAGTTCACGACCAGGGTCGCCAGGGCCTCGCCCTCGACGTCCTCGGCAATGATCAGCAGCGGCTTGCCGGCCTTCGCCACACCTTCGAGCACCGGCAGCATCTCGCGGATGTTGGAGATCTTCTTGTCGTAGAGCAGGACGAACGGGTCGTCGAGCTCGGACTGCTGGCTCTGCTGGTTGTTGATGAAGTACGGCGACAGGTAGCCGCGATCGAACTGCATGCCTTCGACCACGTCGAGTTCGTTCTCCAGGGTGGAGCCTTCCTCGACGGTGATGACGCCTTCCTTGCCGACCTTCTCCATCGCCTCGGCGATGATCGAGCCGATCGAGTCGTCGGAGTTCGCCGAGATCGTGCCGACCTGGGCGATGGCCTTGTTGTCCTCGCAGGGCTTGGACATGTCTTTCAGGCGCTCGACGACGACGCCGACCGCGCGGTCGATGCCGCGCTTGAGGTCCATCGGGTTCATGCCCGCGGCGACGGCCTTCAGGCCCTCGCGCAGGATCGACTGGGCCAGCACCGTGGCGGTCGTGGTGCCGTCACCGGCGGCGTCGGAGGTCTGCGAGGCAACCTCCTTGACCATCTGCGCGCCCATGTTCTCGAACTTGTCGGCCAGTTCGATCTCTTTGGCGACCGAGACACCGTCCTTCGTGACGGTCGGCGCGCCGAAGCTCTTGTCGAGCACGACATTGCGGCCCTTCGGGCCCAGGGTCACCTTCACCGCATTGGCGAGGATGTTGACGCCACGCACCATGCGCGAGCGGGCGTCGTCACTGAATCGGACGTCTTTTGCAGCCATTGCAAACTACCTCTATGAAATCTTCAGGGGATGGGGTGGAAACGGCGCGGACCGATCAACTGACCAGCACGGCCATGATGTCGTCTTCGCGCATCACGACCAGCTCCTGGCCGTCGAGCTTGACCTCGGTGCCGGAGTACTTGCCGAACAGGATCTTGTCGCCGACCTTGACGTCGAGCGGGCGCTTCTCACCACTTTCGAGAATCTTGCCGTTGCCGATGGCGAGGACTTCGCCCTGGATCGGCTTTTCGGTCGCGGAGTCCGGGATCACGATGCCACCGGGGCTTTTGCGCTCTTCGTCGAGACGACGGACCACGACGCGATCGTGCAGGGGACGGATATTCATTGCTGCCAGCTCCTCCTTAACGAGAGATGCAATGAGAAAAACGAGTGCGGAAAATTGTTAGCACTCACCAAAAGCGAGTGCCAATGGTAGGAGCGGCGCCGCGGATGTCAAGGGCGGAGATGGGAAATTTTTCCAGGCCGGCGTGGTTCGGAGGATCGGGCGAGGGCGAGGATGCCGGTCTGGACTGAGGCCGCTGAAGCCTTGGCGATTATTGAAATCAACCGCTTACAGGTCATCCCGGCGTTCGAACTCGCCCTCGATGGTGTTGCCGCTCGCCGGTCGGGCGCCGGGCCGGCCGGCGACATGGATCACTCCACGGTCGATGAGAGCGCGGACCAGCGCGCGGCGGCTGGCTGGGATCAGGAGCAGAAAGCCGATCGTGTCGGTCACGAACCCGGGGGTGAGCAGCAGAGCGCCCGCGACCAGCAGCGCGACGCCCTCGAGCAGCTCGGCGGCAGGCAGCGTTCCGGCATCGATGCGCTCGCGCGCCCGTGCAAGGGTTGCCATGCCCTGCTGGCGCAACAGGCTCACGCCAACTGCGGCGGTCAGCAGCACCAGACCAATCGTCGGCAGCGCGCCGATCACGCCGCCGACCTGAATCAGCAGATACAGCTCGGTGACGGGTACGGCGACGAACAGCGCCAGTGCGAGAGGGCCGGACAGTTGCATTACGCAGTCCCAGATGGGGCGAAACCGTAACCATACAAGACCGTTGGCCGGATTTGACTAGTCCCGCTAGGGTGCGTCGAGGGCCTTGGTGTATCTTGGCCGGATGGCAGAAACCGACGTTGTAGTGGCGCTGTGCACCTGCCCGGACGAGATCGTCGCCGGGGCGATCGCCGACGCCCTGGTGGGCGGACGACTGGCCGCCTGCGTGAACCTGATCGGCGGGCTGCGGTCCACCTATCGTTGGAAGGGCGAGGTCTGTTGCGACCCCGAGGTGCTGCTGGTCATCAAGACCACGACCGCAAACCTGGATGCGGTCACCGCGCGCGTGCGTGAGCTGCATCGCTACGAGCTACCCGAGCTGATCGCCCTGCCCGTGGTCGGCGGCTTCGAGAACTATCTGAACTGGGTGCGGGAGTCCGTGAAATCATGATTGACGCGTTTGCGGCGCGCTGGCGCGCCCTGCTGTGGATTTTCGCCGCCCTGTGGGCCGGCGCGGCCGGAGCGATCACAGACGACGACCTGCTGCCGCCGGAACAGGCCTTCGCACTTCAGGCTCCGCAGCTCGTCGACGGCGCGGTGCGCCTGAGCTGGCGCGTCGCCGATGGCTACTACCTGTACCGGTCCAAGTTCAAGGTGCTGGGCACGACCGAGGGCGTGACCCTGGGCGACCCGATCATCCCGCCGGGCGAAAAGAAGAACGACCCGTTTTTCGGCGATATCGAGATCTTCCGCGGGGCGGTGTCGATCGATGTGCCGTATCAAGCCGACCCGTTGCCCGACGCCCTGGATCTGAAAACCACGGTGCAGGGCTGCGCGGATATCGGTGTCTGCTATCCGCCGTTTCACCAGACCGTGACCATCGCGCTGGCGGGCGCCCCCGCCGCGGTCATTCCGGTCGCCGGCGCCCCGGCGCTGGCCGCGACGGCGCTGGCGCCGCTGGCCGACGCAGTTCCCGCCACGCCGCTTGCCGTCGCCGGGCTCGCGCCTGCGCTGGGCGATACCGCGCCGGCCGCGGGGCCGTTTGGCGGATCGGCGCTCGACGGGCTGACTTCACTCAGCCGGTCGCTCGGATTCAACGACGACGAGGACGACCTGCTGCCGCCCGACCAGGCGTTCCAGTTCATCCCGGAGGTCGTCGACGGCAACCGGCTGCGCATGCAGTTCCAGGCCGCGCCGGGCTACTACCTGTACCGCGACAAGATCAAGCTCGAACTCGTCGGTGCCGACGCACGCCTCGGCACGGTGGAACTGCCGCGCGGCGAGACCAAGGACGACCCGAGCTTCGGCACGGTCGAGGTCTATCACGGGTTGATCACGGCCGATGTCGCCGTCGAGCGCGCCGCCGGTGGTCCGCTCGCGCTCGATCTGAAGGCCGCCTACCAGGGCTGCGCCGAGCGTGGTGTGTGTTACCCGCCGATCAAAAAGACCATCGCGATCGAGCTTCCGGCGACGACGGTCGATTCGCGCGCGACGGCCGTGGCCGCCGCGCCCGTGGTGGCAACACCAGTTGTAGCGGCGCCGGCCCAGACCGCTTCCGCGCCCGCGCCGGTTGCGGCCGCGCCGGCCGCCCCGGTGGCGGCGCCGCCGGAGAGCGAACAGGACGAACTTGCGAAGTTCCTGCTCGAAAAACCGCTGATCGTGTCGGCCGGGCTGTTCTTCCTGCTCGGCCTGGGGCTCGCGTTCACGCCCTGCGTGTTCCCGATGATTCCGATCCTGTCCGGCATCATCATCGGCCAGGGCGACAAGCTGACCACGCGCAAGGCCTTCGTGCTGTCGCTGGTCTACGTGCTGGCGATGGGGCTGACCTACACGGTGGTCGGCGTGCTCGCGGGGCTCGGCGGCGCGAACCTGCAGATCTGGTTCCAGAACCCCTGGGTCCTGTCGATCTTCGCGGCGATCTTCGTGCTGCTGTCGCTGTCGATGTTCGGCTTCTACGAGCTGCAGATGCCGGGCAAGGTGCAGAGCTGGCTCAGCAATGTCTCGAATCGCCAGCAGGGCGGCAGCCTGACGGGCGTCGCGGTCATGGGCTTCCTGTCGGCGCTGATCGTCGGTCCGTGCGTGACCGCACCGCTGATCGGCGCGCTCATCGTCATCGGCCAGACCGGCGATGCGGTGCTCGGCGGCACGGCGCTGTTCGCGCTGTCCATGGGCATGGGCGCGCCGCTGCTCGCGATCGGCACCTCGGCCGGCAAGCTGCTGCCGCGGGCCGGCGTGTGGATGGACGCGGTGAAGGCCTTCTTCGGCGTCGGCCTGCTGGCAGTCGCCATCTGGCTGCTCGAACGCATCCTGCCGGTCGGCGTGACCCTGTTGCTCTGGGGCACGCTGCTGATCGCCAGCGGCGTCTACCTCGGTGCGCTGGACCCGGTCGGCCGCGACGGGCCGAACGGCTGGCGCAGGTTCTGGAAATCGCTCGGCGTGGTCGTCGCGCTGTACGGCGCGCTGCAGATCATCGGTGCGGCCAGCGGCGCGCGCGAGGTCTGGCAGCCGCTGCGTGGCCTGACCTCGTCAGTCGCCACCGGGGGCGCGGCGGGCACCGCCGCGCCTGCCCCCGCGCTGGGCTTCCAGAAGGTCAAGGGCACGGACGGGCTGGATGCCGCGCTCGCGCAGGCCGCCGCGCGTGGCCAGCCGGTGATGCTGGATTTCTATGCGGACTGGTGCATCTCCTGCAAGGAACTCGAGCACTACACCTTCAGCGATGCGAAGGTCGTCCAGTCGCTTTCGAGTTTCCTCGTACTACAGACCGACGTCACCGACAACGACGCGGCCGACCAGGCGCTGCTGAAGCGCTTCGGCCTGATCGGGCCGCCGGCGATTCTGTTTTTCACACCGGACGGCACCGAGCTGCGGGCCTACCGCAAGGTCGGCTTCGTGCCGGCCGAGGCGTTCGTCACGCACGTCGAGCATTTCAAGACCGCCGCGCAGGGCGCCGGCGGATGACGCGCGTGTCCCGCTGCCTGTCGATCCCGCGGTCGACCCGGCGTTGAACGCGCCGGGCCGCGGTCTGGCGATCGCCGCGATTGCGGCGCTCGGCGTGGCCGCCGGGGTCGCGGCCGGCCTGTACCTGCGTCCGGCCGTACCGCCGCCGGCGCCGGAGATGCGCACGCTGGTGCAGCCCAAGCCGGTCGAACAGGTCGCGGAATTTCGGTTTCTCGACCTCGAAGGCCGCGAGCGCGACGCGCGCGAGTGGCGCGGCAAGGTGCTGGTGGTGAATTTCTGGGCGACCTGGTGCCCGCCGTGCCGCGCGGAAATTCCGGGCTTCGTCGACCTGCAGAACCAGTACGGCGCGGCCGGCCTGCAGTTCGTCGGGATCGCGACCGATGACGAGCAGGCGGTCCGCGAGTTCGTCTCCCGCTACGGGATCAGCTACCCGATCCTGCTCGGCGATGAAGCGGGCTCGGAGCTGGCGCGTGCGTTCGGCAACGAATACGGCGGGCTGCCCTATACCGTGGTCTTCGATCGCGACGGAAGGCTCAAACGGGTGTTCTCGGGGCTCGTCCAGCACGCCGAAGCGGAGGCCGTGATCAAGCCCCTGCTATAGCGGCGGCGGTTCAGTTGGTGCGCGATCCGGCAGGGAATGTCGCGCAAATGTCGAAAAACTGCATGTAAACAACTGGACATGGCGCTGGTGCCCGGTCATGATGGGCGCGCGGTGCCAAGCGGCGCCCAACCCCCGGCAACCTCCAGCGAGAAGCACCAGTCCAGTGGCCTCGATTCTCGTCCTGCATGGTCCGAACCTGAACCTGCTCGGCACCCGCGAGCCCGAAATCTACGGCCGCACGACCCTGGCCGAAATCGACGCGCGGCTCGCCGGACTGGCTGCGGAAGCCGGCTTCGAACTCGACAGCTTTCAGTCCAACGCCGAGCATGAGCTGGTCGGGCGCATCCAGACCGCACCGGCCCGGGGCTGCCGGTTCGTGATCATCAATCCCGGGGCGTTCACGCACACCTCGATCGCCCTGCGCGATGCGTTCGCCGCCACCGCGCTGCCGTTCATCGAGGTGCACCTGTCGAACGTGTTCGCGCGCGAGGCGTTTCGCCACCGCTCGTACCTGTCCGACATCGCCGTCGGTGTGATCTCCGGCCTCGGGGCGGCCGGCTACGAGCTGGCGCTTGCCGCGGCGCTCAACCGCCTGTCGGCCGCCGGCTGAAGCACAACCCAACCAGACGAGAACCTTTGTGCCGATGGATATTCGCAAGGTCAAGAAACTGATCGAGCTGTTGGACGAATCCAACGTCGCCGAGATCGAGATCCACGAGGGCGAGGAGTCCATCCGCATCTCGCGCAATTCGACCAGCGCCCCGCCGATGGGCTTTGCCGCGCCCTGGCCCATTCCCATGGGCGGAATGCCCGGGGCGCAGCCCGCGCCGGCGGCCTCGGGCGCCGGTGCCAGCACATCGAGCGAACCCGCCGCGCCGGTGCACGATGGCGACCCGGTGACTTCGCCGATGGTCGGCACCTACTACGCGGCGCCGTCACCCGGCGCCAAACCGTTCATCGAGGTCGGCCAGCGGGTGTCGGCCGGTGACACGCTCTGCATCATCGAGGCGATGAAGATCCTCAACCAGATCACCGCCGATCGCGCGGGTGTGATTACGGAGATCTGCGTGGAAAACGCCCAGCCGGTCGAGTACGACCAGGTCCTGTTTTACATCGACTGAGGCGCCAGCGCGCCCGGTAACGGCCCATGCTCGAAAAAGTCCTGATCGCAAATCGCGGCGAGATTGCGCTGCGTATCCTGCGCGCCTGTCGTGAACTCGGCATCAAGTCGGTGTCGGTGCATTCCGATGTCGACCGCAATCTCATGCACGTGCGGCTCGCAGACGAGTCGGTCTGCGTGGGTCCGGCGCGCGCGGCCGACAGCTATCTGAACGTCCCGGCGCTGATCAGCGCCGCGGAACTGACCGACTCGGTGGCAATCCACCCGGGCTACGGGTTCCTGTCGGAGAACGCCGATTTCGCCGAACGTGTGGAATCCAGCGGCTTCGTGTTCGTCGGCCCGCGGCCGGACACCATCCGCCTCATGGGCGACAAGGTCGCCGCGATCCGGGCGATGCGCGAATCCGGCGTGCCCTGCGTGCCCGGTTCCGACGGTCCGCTGGGCGATGATCCGGACGAGAGCCTGCGCATCGGCCGCACGATCGGCTATCCGGTGATCATCAAGGCCGCCGGCGGCGGCGGCGGCCGCGGCATGCGTGTGGTGAATTCCGAGGCGACGCTGCTGAACGCCATCGCGCTGACCCGCGCCGAGGCGCATGCCGCGTTCGGCAATGCGACCGTGTACATGGAGAAGTTCCTGGATCACCCGCGGCACGTCGAGATCCAGTTGCTGGCCGACACGCACGGCAACGCCGTACATCTGGGCGAGCGTGACTGTTCCATGCAGCGGCGCCACCAGAAGGTCGTCGAGGAGGCGCCGGCGCCCGGACTCGACGAGGCCACCCGCACCCGCATCGGCGAACGCTGCGCAGAGGCCTGCCGGCAGATCGGCTACCGCGGCGCGGGCACCTTCGAGTTCCTGTTCCAGGACGGCGAGTTCTATTTCATTGAAATGAACACGCGCGTCCAGGTCGAGCACCCCGTCACCGAATTCGTCACGGGCGTGGACATCGTGCGCGAGCAGTTGCTGATCGCCAGCGGCGAGCCGCTGTCGATCCGTCAGGAGGACCTGCGCATGCGCGGCCACGCGATCGAGTGCCGCATCAACGCCGAGGATCCCGAGACCTTCATGCCCTCGCCGGGCACGATCCGCCAGTTCCACCCGCCGGGCGGACCGGGGGTGCGGGTCGACAGCCACATCTACAACGGTTACGTCGTTCCGCCCTACTACGACTCGATGATCGGCAAGCTCATCGTGCACGGCCGCGACCGCGAAACTGCGCTGGCGCGCATGCGTCAGGCGCTGTCCGAACTCGTCATCGACGGGATCAAGACCAACACGCCCCTGCACCAGCGCATCATGCGCGACTCCGGTTTCATCAAGGGTGGCGTGAACATCCACTATCTGGAGAAGCTGCTCGGCGCGTAATGGACTGGCTCGAGGTCTCGCTCGAAGTCAGCCGGGAGGCGGTGACCGGCACCGAGGCCTGCTTCGAGGCAATCGGTGCGCTTGCCATCACCCTGCGCGACGCCGCGGACGATCCGCTGTTCGAACCACCACCAGGCGCGACACCGCTGTGGCCGAGCGCGCGGATCACGGCACTGTTTGAAGCAACCGAAAGCGCCGGGCGCATCGCCGAGGCCGTCGCCGCGATGCTCGGCGCCGCAACCGCCCAGTCACTGCGGTTCGCGCCGCTGGCCGAACGCGAGTGGACGCGCGAATGGCTGGCGCACTTTCGACCGATGCGTTTCGGCCGCCGGCTGTGGGTGCTGCCGCATGCCGCGGAGCGACCCGACGACCCGGACGCGGTCTGCGTGCGACTGGACCCGGGGCTGGCGTTCGGCACCGGCACCCACGAGACCACGGCCTTGTGTCTGGCATGGCTGGACGGCGCGATCGACGGCGGCGAGCGACTGCTCGATTTTGGCTGCGGCTCCGGCATTCTCTCCATCGCGGCCCTGAAGCTCGGTGCCGCGGCGGCAATGGCCGTGGACATCGACCCGCAGGCGCTCGAGGCCACCCGACTGAACGCCGCCGCCAATGGCTGCGCCGCGCGCGTGACGGCCAGCGACGTGCTGCCGGCGGCGCGTTACGATGTCATCGTGGCCAACGTACTTGCCGGTCCCCTGGTCGAACACGCAGCCGCGCTGATCGAGCGTCTCGCCGCTGGCGGGCGCATCGCGCTGTCCGGCGTGCTGGCCGAACAGGCCGACGCCGTGATGACGGCCTACGCGCATGCGATCCGTTTCGATCCGCCGGCCGAACGCGGCGGCTGGGTACGCCTCGCCGGCCGGTGCGGCTGACATGCTGACCCAGTGTCCCGCCTGCCATGTCTGGTTTCGGCTGCGCCCCGAGCATATCGAGGCCGCGCAGGGGCTGGTGCGCTGCGGGCGCTGTCGCGAGGTGTTCAATGCGCTCGACGGACTCAAGGTCGAACGCGATGACGACGATCCGCTGAATCCCAAGACGATCCTGCCGGAGTGGTCCGAGGCCGAACCGGTTATGCGGCCGGACGACGATGCGGGCGTTGAATCGCCGCCCCGCAGTGATCCCCTGCACTGGGACGCCGATCGACGGCCGGCGGACGCGTCTGCCCCGGCCGATTCCCGGCGCCAGGCGGCGTTCGATCTGGATGCCGACGCGCCGTCCAGCGGCCCGGCGGAATCGCCCGATTCGCTCGACCCGGATACGCTGCGGGCCGTTTTGCGGGCCGCGCCCGGCCACTCGCCCGCGCGCCACGCCCGGCCCGCCACGCGGCGCCCGTCCACGGGGCTCGCGCTGTGGTCGGTCGGTGCGGTGATCGCCACGGTCACGCTGGCATTGCAGTTCATGCTGGCCGATCCGGCCTTCGTCGACCGTTATCCGCTGAGCCGACTCGTGCTCGAACCGTTCTGCCGCATCGCGCCGTGCAGCGTGCCGCCGCGTCGCGATCCGGCGCTGCTCGCGGTGATTTCGCGCGAGGTGCAGCAGGACCCGGATCGGGCCGACGCGCTGCAGGTGACCCTGACGGTCGTGAACACCGCGGACTTCGCGCAGCCCGCGCCGCGCGTGCAGCTCGCCCTGATGGCGGCCGGCGGACAGGTGCTCGCGCGTCGCGTGTTCGAGCCCGGTGAATACGCGGTGGCGGCCGCGATGATCGAACCAGCCGGGCGCATGCCCATGCGCCTGGACATCATCCGACCGGACGCCCGCGCATCCGGTTTTCAGATCGACCTGCTGTAATCCCGTGTGGAACATCGGCCCGATCGAGATTGTGAATCGCGTCGTGCTCGCACCGATGGCGGGCGTGACGGACCGGCCGTTCAGACAACTGTGCCGGCGGCTCGGCGTCGGACTCGCGGTGAGCGAAATGGTCAGCGCGAATCCGCTGCTCGCCGAAACCCGCAAGAGCCGGCTGCGTCGCGATCATCGCGGCGAGCCCGGCCCCATCGCGGTGCAGATCGCCGGGGCCGATCCGCGGCTGATGGCCGACTGCGCGCGCGAAAATGTCGACTACGGCGCCGAGATCATCGACATCAACATGGGCTGCCCGGCGAAGAAGGTCTGTCGCGTCGCCGCCGGTTCCGCACTGATGTCGGACGAGCAGCGTGTCGCGGAGATTCTCGATGCGGTCGTGCACGCGGTCGACGTGCCCGTCACGCTGAAGATTCGCAGCGGTCCGGACCCGTCCCGCCGCAACGCGGTGGCGATCGCGCGGATTGCGGAGTCCGCCGGCGTGCGCGCCATTGCGGTGCACGGTCGCACGCGTGCCTGCGCGTT
This sequence comes from Chromatiales bacterium, assembly GCA_020445605.1. Taxonomy (NCBI): domain Bacteria; kingdom Pseudomonadati; phylum Pseudomonadota; class Gammaproteobacteria; order Chromatiales; species Chromatiales bacterium. The sequence continues at coordinate 30,410 of JAGRGH010000040.1, read as the reverse complement.
TGGCGGCGCGGCGGAGTATGCAACGATCGCGGCGGTCAAGCAGGCGGTCGCGATTCCGGTCATCGCCAACGGCGACATTGATTCATTGCAGACCGCGCGGCGGGTACTGCATGAAACCGGCGCCGACGCTATCATGATTGGCCGCGCGGCACAGGGGCAGCCGTGGCTGCCCGGCGCGATCGCGCGGGCGCTCGAAACGGGCGCGTCGGCCGCGGAGCCGCAGCCCGCGGAAATCGGCGCATGGCTGTGCGAACATCTGCTCGCGCTGTACGATTTCTACGGCGAGGCGCAGGGCGTGCGGATCGCACGCAAACATATCGGCTGGTACCTGGCGGGCCGGCCGGACGGTCGCGCGACGCGCGCCGCAATCAATGAACTTGAAACCGCCAACGCGCAATACGCGGCCGTACGCGCGTGTTTTCCACCGACTTGTGGCGCAGAGGGGGCCGATGACCGTGGAGTCATCAACAGTCAAAACGGATATCGATCTGGCGGTTTCCGCGCACAAGCGTTCGGAACCGCTGCGTGAATGTGTGCGCGATGCGATCGACCACTATCTCGACCGCCTCAACGGCGAACCGCCGAGCGGTCTGTATCAGCTGCTGCTCAGTCAGGTCGAGCAGCCGCTGCTGGAATCGGTCATGCAGCATTGTGGCGGCAATCAGTGTCGGGCCGCGGAGGTGCTGGGCATGAGTCGTGCGACGCTGCGCAAAAAGCTGCGCCAGTGGAATCTGATTTGATCAGGCGCTGATCGACGCCCCGCGCAACGCGCCTGGTAGCGACATCAGGCAATCTTCATCGAACCCTTGGAGACCTCCGCGTGAACCGAATTCAGCGCGCGCTCATCAGCGTATCGGACAAGACCGGGATCGCCGACTTCGCGCAAGCGCTGGCTGGTCGTGGCGTGGCGATCCTCTCGACCGGCGGCACCGCGCGTCTGCTGAGGGAAGCAGGCGTCGAGGTGACCGACGTCTCCGAGCACACGGGCTTCCCCGAGATGATGGACGGTCGCGTGAAGACCCTGCATCCGCGCGTGCATGGCGGGATTCTGGGGCGGCGCGGCATCGACGATGCGGTCATGCGCGAGCATGGCATTGCGCCGATCGATCTGGTGGTCGTGAACCTGTATCCGTTCGAATCCACCGTGGCGAATCCGGCGTGCGAATTCGCCGATGCCATCGAGAACATCGACATCGGCGGGCCGACCCTGCTGCGCGCGGCCGCGAAGAACCATGCCAGCGTCGGAGTGGTCGTCGATCCATCCGACTACGCGCGCGTGCTGGATTCAATGGATGCGCATGCTGGTGCGCTGGACGACGCATTGCGTCTGGACCTCGCAACACGCGCGTTCGAACACACCGGGCGCTATGACGGCGCGATCGCAAACTGGCTCGGCTCGCTCGACGACGGGAAGGCCCCGGCAACCAATCTGCCGCGCACCCTGTCGTTGCAGTATGTCCGCGTCCAGCCGATGCGCTATGGCGAGAATCCGCATCAGGGCGCGGCGTTCTATCGGGAACACAGTCCGGCCGAGATCGGCATCGCAACCGCACGCCAGCTGCAGGGCAAGGAACTCTCCTACAACAACATCGCCGACGCCGATGCCGCACTCGAATGCGTGAAGCAGTTCGAGAGCCCGTGCTGCGTGATCGTGAAACACGCCAATCCATGCGGAGTCGCGGAGGCCGACGAAATCGCCAGGGCCTACGATCTGGCGTTCGAAACCGATCCGGAATCGGCCTTCGGCGGGATCATCGCGTTCAACCGGCCGCTGGATGAAGCCACCGCGAAGGCGATCGTCGAGCGGCAGTTCGTCGAGGTCATCATCGCACCGGCGATCGAACCCGGCGCCGTCGCGGCCGTCGCCGCGAAGAAGAACGTGCGCCTGCTGGAAACCGGGGAATGGACCGAGTCGCTCGCACGGCTGGATTTCAAACGCGTCAACGGCGGGCTGCTGGTTCAGGACGCCGATCTTTCGCTGTGCGAGAGTCTGCGCACGGCGACCGATCGCGCACCAACCAAGGACGAGGCCGTTGATCTGGTCTTCGCCTGGAAGGTCGCCAAATTCGTCAAATCCAACGCCATCGTCTATGCGAAGGGTCGACGCACGATCGGGGTTGGCGCCGGCCAGATGAGTCGCGTCAACAGCGCGCGCATCGCCGCAATCAAGGCCGAACACGCCGGGCTCGAAGTGAAGGGTGCCGTCATGGCCTCCGATGCGTTCTTTCCCTTTCGCGACGGGATCGACCAGGCCGCGGCCGCTGGCATCGTCGCGGTGATTCAGCCCGGTGGTTCCATGCGCGATGAGGAAGTCGTCACGGCCGCCAACGAACACGGCATGGCGATGGTGTTCACCGGCATGCGCCACTTCCGGCACTGACGGCGATGAATGTGCTGATCGTCGGTGGTGGCGGACGCGAGCACGCGCTGGCATGGCGCGTCGCGCAGTCGCCGCAGGCCGAGGCGGTGTATGTCTCGCCGGGCAACGCCGGGACCGCGCTCGAACCGCGCCTGACGAATGTCCCGATCGACGCGGACGACCTCGATGCGCTGGTCGCGTTCGCGCGCGAGAAGGCGGTGGGCCTGACCATCGTCGGGCCGGAAGCGCCACTGGTGATCGGCATCGTCGACCGGTTCCGCGAAGCGGGGCTGCGGGTGTTCGGTCCGACGGCGGCCGCGGCTGAACTCGAGGGCTCGAAGACCTATTCGAAGGATTTCCTGGCACGGCACAAGATTCCCACGGCCGCCTATGCGAGCTTCACGGAGGTCGGGCCCGCGCTGGCCTATCTTAAAAATCAGCGGTTCCCGGTCGTGATCAAGGCCGACGGGCTGGCCGCCGGCAAGGGTGTCGTGATTGCCGAGTCGCCTGCGGTTGCGTCGGACACGGTGCGCGACATGCTCGACGGCGGCGCGTTCGGCGCGGCTGGACAGCGCGTCGTCATCGAAGAGTTCCTGCGCGGCGAGGAAGCCAGCTTCATCGTCATGGTCGACGGCGAGCATGTCCTGGCAATGGCGAGTTCGCAGGATCACAAGGCACGCGACGACGGCGATCGCGGGCCGAACACCGGCGGCATGGGCGCGTATTCGCCGGCGCCCGTCGTCACCGCCGAGATGCACGACCGTGTCATGCGCGAGGTCATGCTGCCGACCGTCGCGGGCATGGCCGCGGAGGGTCGACCGTACACCGGGTTCCTGTATGCCGGCCTGATGATCGATGCGGCCGGCGTGCCGAAGGTGCTTGAGTTCAACTGCCGGTTCGGCGACCCGGAAACGCAGCCGATCATGATGCGGCTGAAGTCCGATCTCATCGAGCTGTGCGTGGCCGCCACCGAAGGGCGGCTCGACCAGGTCGAGGCGCGCTGGGATTCACGCGCGGCGCTGGGTGTGGTGATGGCCGCGGGCGGCTACCCCGGACGCTATCGCAGCGGCGCGCCGATCACCGGGCTGGACGAGGCCGAAAGCCCGGGCGTCAAGGTGTTCCACGCCGGTACGCGGCTCGACAACGGCCAGGTGCTGACCGCGGGTGGCCGTGTGCTGTGTGTGACCGCCCTCGGCGAGCGCATCCTGGATGCGCGCGTCGCCGCCTACGAACGCGTCGCGACGATCCGCTGGGACGAGGTCTATTACCGCACCGACATTGGTCATCGCGCGGTCGGACGCGATCTGGATTCCGATTCGAGCTGAGTTTCCGGTCAACCCAGGTTTCGCTTCGGGCCGGCTGCTATCCCGCCAGTTCCAGCAGCGCGGTCGCCAATACGGCCGACTGGCCCAGGTACGGCGCAAGTCGAATGTCTGCGTCGGGGTTTGCGGCCCTTGCCTCGTCCACCGCTGCGGGAATGTCGGTTGCGACATGGCGTCCGGCGGACAAGAAATACGGCAGCACGACAACCTCGCCTGCGCCGTCGCGCACGCACTGCGTGATGCCGTCCGGGATCGATGGCTCGGCCAGTTCCAGAAACGCCGCGCGCACCAGTTCGAAACGTGCACCGGCCTGTGCGGCGAGTCGCGCGGCCAGCTCACGCACCTCGTCGTTGGATGCCCCGCGGCGTGATCCGTGAGCGACCAGTACCAGCGCGCGCATGATTGAAAAATCCTGAAAATTTCCGGTGATTGATGCCCTGCCCACGGGGTGGAGGGCAGGACACGAGCCCCTATAATACCCGACCCTTGCGTGTGCCCAGGGCCGTGATCCACGGTCGGGTGCAGACAGGTTTCTGATGATGATTCGTTTACACGGCGCCCCGACAAGCGGTGCCGCCGAACCGGGAGGCCGCATGCCGAAACGACGTGGATCGACAATCACAGTGGCAGTTGCACTGTTCGTGCCGCTGCTGGCTTCAGCGCAGATGCCCTGGGGCGGCCCACCGCTGCCACCCCCGCCGCCACGCTATGTGCCGCCGCCGATGATCGATCCGGGCATCGTGCTCATGCCGCCCCCGCCGCCGATGGTGTTCGAGGATCGCGTCGCGCCACGCGCAGGTGGATGTCACCGCACGCCTGAGCGCGTCGCGGCCGGCCCGGACTGCTCGGCCATCGAGCAGGAACTGACGAAAAGCCGCACCGAACTCGATCAGCTGCGCGCGATCGTTGCCGACGCGCAGAGCGCAATCGCCGAACTCAAGGCGCAGCTCGCCGAGGCCACGGCCGCCCGCGAGGCGGCGCTGGCGACGCAGAACGAGCTGGGCAGCCAGATCGACGCACTGACCGGGCGCCTGACGTCCGCACAGGATGCCGCCGGCAATGCGGCGAACCAGGCGGCCGCGCAGCGGGCCGAACTGGAGACCGCGCTGGCCAGCTCGCGCGCCGAGTTCGCCGCCGCGCAACAGCGCTCGCAGAGCGCCGCCACGGCACTGGATGAGACCTCCGCGCGCATCGCCCGCCTGGAGCAGCGCACCCAGGCGCTGGACGCCCAGCGTGCCGCGGCCGAGGCACGCGTGGAGGAACTTCAGCGACAGCTGGCGGAACAGGCCGGCAGGGGCGCCGCGCTCGAACGCGAGCTTGAGGCCGAGCGGGCCCGAGCGAAGGCTGGCGCCGAGGCAGCGGACGCGGCGCGCTCGGCCGACGCCGATCAGCTCCGTCGGCTGCGCGAGACGGTCGCATCCGGTCGCGAGCGCATCGCTGCGGCCGAAGTGGCCGCCGCGGACGCGCAGACGGCGCTGGCCGCGGCGAGCAAGGCCGCGGATGCGCGCGACCGGTCGGCAGCGGTCGAAGCCGATCGCCTGCGTGCCGAGGTAACCGCTGGAGAACGGGAACTCGCAGGGCTGCGTGGGCGGATCGCCGAGCTTGAGGTCAGCCTGAGTGCTGCACAACAGGAACTCGTCACTGCGCGCATGGCGGCCCGGGATCAGGAGGCCCGCATCGCCCAAGGCGACCAGCAGGCCGCGGCTTGTGCCGCCGAATTCGCCGCAAGCCGCGCGGCGCAGGGCGCCCGCATCGCCGAGCTGGAAACGCAGCTTGCGGACTGCGCCGGTATTCGGGTCGAGCGCGAAGCGCTCGCCAACCAATTGGCCGCCCTCGAGGCAGCCACCCGCGACAGCGACGGTGACGGCGTGGTCGATGCCGAAGACCGCTGCGCAGAAACCGTGGCCGGCGCGTCGGTGCTGGCGAACGGCTGTGAGCCCGATGCCGACACCGACGGCGTCGCGGACCGCGCGGACCTCTGCCCTGCCACCCCGGCCGGACTGGCTGTCGGCGCAACCGGCTGTCCCGACAACGCGGCGATTGCGCTCGAGGGCGTGCAGTTCAAAACGGATTCCGCTGTGTTGCGCGAGGAATCGCGCGCGATCCTGGATCAGGTGGCCGCAACGCTGAACATCCACGCAACCCTGAAGCTCGAAGTCGCCGGTCACACCGATGCGGCGGGCGATGACGGCTATAACCTGCGCCTTTCGCAGCGCCGCGCCGAGGCCGTGCGCGAGTATCTGATCGAACACGGCGTGGCCGGTGAGCGGCTCGGCGCACGTGGTTATGGCGAGACGGAACCCGTCGCCGACAATGCCGATGCCGCCGGGCGTGCGGCCAATCGTCGCGTGGAACTGCGTCGGGTCGAGTAGGGCCACGCGCCCGGCGCGGCCCTGATCAGATACGAACCTCTGGCGGCACAGGGAAGTGCCGCCCTTTGCGACGGCGGCAAGCCGTCGGGAATGCAATCAACCGAACAACCGCGCTTTTGGCTCAGGAAGGTTCTGGCAAGTCAGGGTGAATTGATCAGCGCTTTGTCAGACCAATCCGGCCAGTCAGCATCTCGCGAAACATTCGCAAGTCCCCGCGCAGGCTGTACCAGGGATGCGAAAACGTCGCCGGCCGGTTGTGTTCGAACGCGGCATGGCCGATCCATGCAAATCCGTAGCCGGCCACCAGGCCGGCCAGCAGCCACCAGGCGTTTTGCGTGAGTGCCGCCATCAGCAGCGCCGCGAACGCGAACACAAGGCCGGCGAAATGCATGCGCCGGCAACGCAGGTCGGCATGCTGTGAGAGATAAAACGGATAGAACGCTTCGAAGTTCTCGAAGCGTTCGTCCGTCCGGTTCATTTCAGAAGATCGCCCGACTGGTAAAAGGCTGTTGAAAAAGGCCCATCCGTGGCCTTTTCAACATCGCAGCCGAAAAGCGCGGTATTCGGTTGCTCCCAAAAATCCAACACGTGTGTGTTCGATTTTCGAGCGAGACATCCCTGTCTCGCGCCAACAGACTGTTAAGGAACAAGCGGCAGGAACTCGTCGCCCGCAATCAGACCGGCCGGATCGGGTTTCCCGGTCGGCAGCGGCAGAAACCGGTTGGTCAGCCATAGCGGCGTCTGGTTCGCATAGAACGGATCGGCCGGATTCGGGATACCGCTGGCGCCGAGGGGCGTGATCTGTTGGGCCTGGATCGGACCCATTTCCGGCGGTACCAGGTGCGCAACGAAACGCCGTGCTGGCCCCATATTGAACTGGTAGTCCGCGGGCGTGTCGGCACGCAGCCGATCGCTCGTTGCGAGATCAATGCTGAGCGTTCCGCCGTCGACGGCAAAACCCTGCAACGCATCGACCGTGTTTGCGCCGGGCGGGACGTTCAGCAATGGCTCGAAATCCCCCAGCGTGTGCTTGAACACGATGCGGTGCAGCATGCCCCAGCGGTAGTCATCGAGGTTTTTCGACTGACCGAACGCGCCGTCGAATGCCGGGCTCGCAAACTGATCGAGCGCGTTCTTCATCGCAAGCAGGATCACGAAGTCGCGCGCATCGGCGACACTGTTGATGCCGGGCGTGCCGAAGAAATAGAACAGCTTGCTGGCGCTGCCGCCCTTGAAGGCATCGAAATTCTCGAGCACGTGGCGCAGGGCTCGTATGCGCGATTCCGGTTCCGGCAGGACGTCGTCCGCGAGCCCGTCTACCTTCGTGAAGGTCTCCAGGGTGCCGAACAGCAGGTCAAACGTGCCGCGAACGATGAAGTCGCGCCAACCGCTATAAAGCGTAGCGGCGACGCTGTTGGCGATCTCCGCGTCCGACGGCGGGCCGGGTTGCGCCGGGTTGTCGCCGAAATCAAATCCGTCATCCGTTCCGGTCGGCGTCGAGAAATCCCACGCCGCGAGCCGCTGTACGGCCGCGACGAGATTCGGCACGAGCAGCAGTGCCTTCAAGGGCAGCTCGGCTTCCGGACGCTGGGCGTTCACCAGGGCCTGGACGATGTACGGCACGAACACCGAGGCGTCGTGCAGTTTGGTCTCGCCCTGGATCGAGATCATGTCATCGAGCGTGAACTTCCGCTGATCGTTCTCCACAACCTCGGCGATCCGCGTGGCCATGCGCACCTGGCGATATCCGCCGTAATAGGTGCTGCCTTCGTTGAGATAATAGATTCCGCCACCGGCCCGCCACTGGTTCAGGGGGTTGTTGTCCGCAGTCGTTCCGACCGGGTCGCTGTTGGCGTTGATGATGTAACCGCGTGTCGGATTGATCTCGTTCGGCAACTCATCGTAGGGCAGGATCTCGAACGGCGTTGCCTGGTTGGGCTGCGGGTTGGCCAGCGCAGCCCAGTGGGTCATCGGGTCATTGCCGTTGCGGATGAAACCCGGGCCAAGGCCGGCGACCTTGTCCATCTGCAGGTCCGTGCGAAGTGGAATCTCCGCCATCGTGAAATAGGCGATGTTGCCGGCGTTGTCCGCGTAGCCCCAGTTCTGTGAACCCACGTCGAAGTACTCCAGCGCGGCGCGAAAGTTCTGCGGTGAATTCACGAACGGCAGCTGGCGGAAAAAGTGGAACTCCTGCGTAGCGAACTGGATGACACTGGCCACCGCCAGCGCGGTGACATTGGTCGGGTCGCTGAAATCGACGTTGACGATGGGTCCGAAATCCGGCGCGATCAGGGTCAGGCCCCCGGGATCCTGTGGGGTGATTCCGGAGTCGACCACGTCGTCGAACACGGTATTTTTGATCAGGTTGACCTTGTAGGTCTGCGGAATCAGCTGCAGCGGGCGCGGCATGTTCTCGACAAAGTACGCGACCGGAACGCCAGCCTGCGGATCGATCTGCAGTTTCAGCTGAAAGACGTCGGTCTGGTCCACGCGATTGACGGTCGAGCCCCAGCAGTAGCTTGCGGTGCAGCCTTGGCCGAACCCTGGTACGCCCGGGAAGCTGACGCCTGAAACCCAGTACGGCGTTTGTGCATCCGTCACGTCCAGACTCGCAATCGGAAAGAACAGCGACGGATTTTCCAGCGGTTGGTGCGGGTCGTTCGCGAACATCGGATAGCCGGATTCCGTCAGCGCGCCAGCGACCAACATCATGTTGCTGCCCATCGAACTCGAGGTCGGCCTGAGTGCCGCCTGCAACAGCGGGTTGGAGTCCACCTGCGACCGAAACTGCTTCAGCTGCGCGAGCAGTTTTCCCTGCTCAATTGCGGCCGCCGCGAGCGGGGTGGGGGCCTTGCCCATGTCATCGAAGTAATCGGGGATCGTCGGGGCAGACTCGAACGGAGCGGCGCGCCAGAGTTCCTCAAAGAACGCTGCGGCACCATCAAAGCCGGTTGCTGCGCCTACCCCCTGCAATGTCAGCAATGCAATCGTGCGATCGATATCAACCAAGCTTACGCCGAGCTGAAACGTCAGCAGCTTGACGATCGCCAGGGTGTCGGTTGGTGTCCATGCCGGAATGCCCGCCTTCGTGAGTTCCAGCGCGCCGTATTCCGGTGGAAGCTGCGGCGCCACGGCGATCAGCGTATTGATCGCAGCGGCGTAGGCCTGCAGGCACGCGAGGTCGGTGGCCGAAAGTACGGTTTCGGATCGTTCCGCCGCACGCCGCAGCCCCAGGGTGCGCAATTGCACGTCCTGTTCAAGGACGGCACTGCCAAGCAGTTCGGCAAGGGTGCCGCTGGCTGCGCGGCGCAGCACGTCCATTTGATACAAGCGGTTCGATGCATGGGACCAGCCGAGCACGAAGCAGGCGTCCGCGTCATTGGTGGCGGTGATGACGGGCTGGCCCGCGGCATCGGTGTCGAGACTGGCCGGTCCGTTCAGTCCGGGAAGCACCAGGGCGGCGGCGTGGACGCCGGCCGAGGCCAGTGTCAACGACAGTGACAGTGCACCCAACCCTGCGCGTACGATCTGGCGAATTCGCTTCATGGCGTCGTGACTCCGGCGGCTTGCTTTGGCGGTGGTCCTTGTTCTTCAAGTCATATGCTTTCAGGGATGGGTTGCCCATCACCTGAAACGTCTCGGAGTATAGCATCGGGCAGGCGTTGCACCGGAACGCGCAGTTCCGCAACGTCTGGCACAGTCGATTAGAAAATCTCCATATATTTATATACGCGCCTACTGTTCTGTGTGGCGGTTTCTCAATGCTGTCCAGAGTCCGCGAATCCGCTACACTTCCGCCAGTCGCGGCGCGTTCACCTTGTCTGAATCAGCACCTGCGGTGGCCGCAATGGTCGGCGGCTTCGTTCAAACGCTTTGGCCAACAGTCGTTGCGTGATCAGACCCGGCGCAGCGGAAGGGGAGTACGACGAGATGCGTGTAGACACACCAAAGACTCATTACCCACGGCTGACCGGCCTGGGTGCGCTGCTGGCACTGGCGCTTGCCCCGGGCGAGGCCCCGGCGCTGGATCTCTCCACCGGCGAACTTGAAGCCCGGCTCGACACGACGCTGTCCTGGGGTGTCGCGTGGCGCGTGAGCGGGCGCGACGACGACATCGTCGGCATCGCCAACGGCGGCAACGCGTACTCGGTCAACGGCGACGACGGCAACCTCAACTACGATCGCGGCGTTGTCAGCAACATCGCCAAGATCACCTCGGAACTGGATCTGCGCTGGCGCAACTTCGGCGCGTTCGTGCGCGGCAAGGCGTTCTACGATTTCGAACAGGAGGACTCCGATCGCGACCGGACCGACCTGACCAGCGAAGCGCTCGACGTCGTGGGCTCCGATGCGGTGCTGCTCGACGCCTACCTCTCGGCGAATTTCGACGTCGCGAATCACCCGGTCGCGCTGCGCGCCGGTGAACAGGTCGTCAGCTGGGGCGAGAGCACGTTCATCCCCGGCGGCATCAACGTCATCAACCCGGTCGACCTCTCGGCGCTGCGTGCACCCGGCGCGGAACTGCGCGAGGCGCTGCTGCCGGAGGGCATGTTCTGGGGCTCGGTCGGACTGACCGAAGACATCTCCGTCGAGGGCTTCCTGCTCTACGACTGGGATCGAATCGAGGTCGATCCGCCCGGCACGTATTTCTCCACCAACGACTTTGCCGGCGTCGGCGGCACCCGCGCGATGCTCGGCTTCGGTTCAGTCTCCGACATGCTGCCGGCCGGGCCCGCCGGCGCGGCGCTGGCCGGCAGTTCACCAGCAGGTTCGGTGGTGCCGCGCGATCCGGGTCGCACCCCGGGAAACAACGGCCAGTACGGCGTCGCCGTTCGGCTGTTCGTCCCGCAGCTAAACGAGACCGAATTCGGCCTCTACCACATCCGCTATCACAGTCGGCTGCCGATCATCAGCGGCCGGACCGGCTCGCTCGCGCCGATCGTGGATCCGCGCACCGGCCTGCCGGCCGGCGCCCTGGCCGGGGATTACGCCGGCAGCGCCGGGTATTTCCTCGAGTATCCGAAGGACATCAAGCTCTACGGGCTGTCGTTCAACACCCAGCTCGGCACCACCGGCGTTGCGTTGCAGGGCGAGCTTTCACACAAAAAAGACGTGCCGTTGCAGGTCGACGATGTGGAGCTTTTGTTTGCCGCCCTGTCACCGCTGGGTGTGCCCAGCCAGCTCGGGGCCTATGGCTTCAATTCAGAGGTGCCCGGTTTTATCCGGCGCGACGTATCGCAATTGCAGGTGACGGCGACGAAGGCATTCGGACCCGCACTGGGTGCGGATCAGTCGATCCTGCTCGCCGAGGTCGCCTGGAACCATGTGCATTCCATGCCGAAGAAGGATGACCTGCGGCTCGAGGTCGCCGGCACCTACACCAGCGGCAATCCGCTCGCGACGCTCGGCGGACTGCAACCGGCGACCGAGAAGACCGGGAATTTCGCCGATGGCGATTCCTGGGGTTACCGCCTGCTTTACCGCATGACCCTCAACAACGTGTTCAGCGGCGTGAACCTGTTGCCGCGCGTGGCCTGGGCGCATGATGTTAAGGGCAACTCACCCGGGCCAGGCGGGCCGTTCCTGGAAGACCGCAAGGCCATCACGCTCGGCTTGCAGGCGACCTATCTGGAAGCGTGGGAGGCCGACATCTCCTACACGAATTTCTTCGGTGCCGGGCGGCTGAACCTGGTCAACGATCGCGATTTCATCGCGGCGACCGTCAAGTACTCGTTCTGAGGCGGAGGGAAGCAAACGTGAAAACAATGAGCAAACTTGCCGCCGCCCTTGCGATCTGTCTGCTGAGCCCGCTGTCACGCGCCGAGATCAGCGCCCAGGAGGTCGCGCGTCTGGGTGCGGACCTCACGCCGCTGGGCGGCGAGAAGGCCGGCAATGCGGCCGGCACCATCCCGGCGTGGACCGGTGGCATCACGGCGCCGCCGGCCGGTTACACGAAAGGCATGCACCATCCGGACCCGTTCGCCGCTGATGCCGTCATCGCCAAGATCACGAAGGACAACATGGCGCAGTACGCCGAGCGGCTCACCGCGGGCCAGAAGGCGATGCTGGAGACCTATCCGAGCTTCTACATGAACCTGTACCCGACGCAGCGCAGCGCGTCGGCTCCGCAACGCATCTACGATGCGACGCGGACGGTGGCAAGCACGGCCAGGGTGACCGACGGCGGCAACGGCGTGACCGGCGCGGTCATCGGCATACCGTTTCCGATCCCGAAGACCGGTCTGGAGGTGATCTGGAATCACATCCTGCGCTATCGCGGCGAGATCGCCTCGCGGGTGATCTCCCAGGCCACGCCGACGCGCGGCGGTGACTACACGCTGGTCGATTTCAAGGACGAGTTCTACGTGATCTACTCCATCGACGGCTCCACCGAGGCGTCGCTGGACAACACGATCCTGTATTTCAAGCAGGAAGTGACCGCGCCGGCGCGCCTGGCCGGGCAGATCCTGCTCGTGCACGAGACCCTCGATCAGGCCAAGGAACACCGTCGCGCCTGGATCTACAACCCGGGCCAGCGCCGCGTGCGCCGCGCGCCGAACGTCGCGTTCGACAATCCGGGTACCGCGTCGGACGGCATGCGCACGTCCGATCAGTTCGACATGTTCAACGGCAGCCCCGAACGCTACGACTGGGAACTGGTCGGCAAGCGCGAAATGATCGTGCCGTACAACTCCTATGCGCTGCACAGCGACAAGCTGAAGTACTCCGACATCCTCACGCCGCTGCATGTGAACCCCGAGCACCTGCGCTACGAACTGCACAGGGTCTGGGTCGTCGAGGCGCGTCTGAAGGACGGCACGCGGCACGTGTACAAACGCCGCACGTTCTATGTCGACGAGGACTCCTGGCAGATTCTGCACGTCGATCAGTACGACAACCGCGACCAGATCTGGCGCGTGTCCGAGGGACACCCGATCAACTACTACGAGAAGCCCGTGTTCTGGACCACGCTGGAGGTTCACACGGACCTGCAAGCCGGGCGCTACCTCGCGATCGGGCTTGATAATGAAAGCTCGATGTACGACTTCGAGGTGCAGCGCACGCCCGACGACTACACCGCCGACGCCTTGCGCAGAGAAGGGCGGCGCTGATCCGAACGGCCAACGGATGACGCGATGATCAGGGATTCCCAAGGCCCGCCATCCGCGGGCCTTTTCGGTTGCAGATGGTCACTCGACAACTGATCTGCGGCCTCGCATCGCTCTGCGGGCTGGCGGTTGCGCTGGGCTCCGTGGCGCGCGCCGCGGACCAGCCCTGCGCCGGCCACAGCGCCAGCATCGCACCGCTCGCGGCACAATCGTTATTGCTCGACGGCGCCGTCGACGACGCGCTCGCGATCGTCGTCGGCGAGCGTGGGCATATCCTGCGCAGCGACGACGGCGGGCACGAATGGCAACAGGTCGTGCCGCCTGCGCGTGCGACGCTGACCGCCGTCACATCGATCGGCGCCGATGTATGGATCGCGGCCGGCCACGATGGTGTCATCGTGCGCAGTCACGACGCCGGTCGGTCGTGGACCCTCGCGCGTTGCGAGCCCGATGCACGGCAGCCTCTGCTCGATGTCCTTGCGGCCGATGGCGTCGTGCATGCGATCGGCGCCTACGGCCTGTACCTGCGCTCGATGGATTCGGGACAGACCTGGGCTCAGCACGCAGTGAATCCCGACGAAGACTTTCACCTCAATGCGATTGTGCGGCTGCCAAACGGTGGGCTCCTGATCGCCGCGGAGGCCGGCACGGCCTATCGCTCCGACGATGCCGGCGAAACCTGGCGCAATCTCGAAACGCCGTATGAGGGCTCGTATTTCAGCGCCATTGCGACCGCCGATGGCGACATTGCGCTGCTGGGACTGCGCGGCCACCTGTTTCGATCGGTTGACGACGGGGAAACCTGGGAGGCTCTCGACACCGGGACCACGGCGATGCTCACTGCGGCCGTCGCGCTGGACGAAGATCGCGTGCTGATCGCGGGCCTCAGTGGAACCCTGCTCGAATGGTCCGTTGCCGGGCAGCGCATCGCGGCACTTCCCCAACCCGACCGCAAGGGCCTGCAAAGGCTTCTACGCATGGGCGATGGCAGCCTCGTGTCGGTCGGTGAGGCAGGCGTGCGCCGGGTCAATCTGACGTCAACTCAGCCAGGCACCGGCGGTGGCTAGGGGCGGAGTCGTACGTGCCATCGAGCGGGCGGTGTTCGACCACCGCGGTCTGGTGCTGCTGGCATTCGCGCTGGCGACACTGGCCTTCGGGGCGGCCGCACTCAAGCTGCGGGTCGATGCCGGGTTTGCCAAGCTCCTGCCGTTGCAGCATGAGTACATGCAGACCTTCGTCAAGTATCGCGACTCCTTCGGCGGCGCGAACCGCATCCTGATCGCGTTGACCGTCGATCGCGGTGACATCTTCACCCCGCAATTCTTTGAAACCCTGAAGGGCGCGACCGACGAGGTGTTCTTCATCGAGGGCGTCGACCGCGCACGCGTGCAGTCCCTGTTCACGCCAAACACCCGGTTCACCGAAGTCGTCGAGGACGGCATCTCCGGCGGCAACGTCGTGCCCGCGGATTTTCAGCCAACGCCCGAGGGGCTCGCCCGCGTCCGGGAGAACCTCCTGAAATCCGCCTATGTGGGCCGTTTGGTCGCGAACGATTTCACTGGCGCGATGATCGTCGCGAACCTGCTGGAGATCGATCCAGCCACGGGCAAGCGTATCGACTATCAGCAGGTCGCCGGCGAACTCGAAAAGAAGATCCGCGAGCGTTTTATCACCAGCGACCGCGGCATCTCGGTGCAGGCCGCAATCGACGTGCACATCATCGGGTTTGCGAAGGTTGTCGGAGACATCACCGAAGGCGCAGCGCGGGTGGTGGTGTTTTTCGGCATCGCGTTCGTGATCACCGCGGTTTTCGTTTACTGGTTTACGCGCTCGCCTGCACTGACCCTGATCCCCCTGGTCTGTTCGTTGATTGCCGTCGTCTGGCAGCTCGGCAGCCTGACCCTGGTCGGCTTCGGCATCGATCCGATGTCCATACTCGTGCCGTTTCTGGTGTTCGCGATCGCCGTCTCGCACGGAGTCCAGATGGTCGGCGCCGTGCGTGCGGAGGTGTTCGACGGCGCCGACTCGATGCAGGCCGCGCGCCTGAGCTTCCGCCGGCTGCTCGTTCCAGGCGGGATCGCACTCGCGAGCGATACCATCGGCTTCATCACCATCCTGCTGATCAAGATCGAGATCATCCAGGAGATGGCGATCACCGCCTCGCTCGGTGTCGCGGCCATCATCCTGACCAATCTCGTGCTGTTGCCGGTGCTGCTGAGTTTCGTGCCGTACTCACACGAGTACCGGCGGCAGCTGCATGCGATCGCCGAGGCCAGGCGCGGCATGTGGCATGGCCTTGCGAAAATCACCCGGCCGCGCCCGGCGTCGATCACGGTTGCGATCGGCATCGTGCTGTTCGTGCTCGGCGCCTGGAAGGCGGCGGACATCAAGATCGGCGATCTGCATCGTGGCGTGCCCGAGCTGCGTCAGGATTCGCGCTACAACATCGATACCGACGTGATTTCCCGGCGTTTTTCGATCGGCGTGGACGTGCTCACGGTGTTCGCCGAGACCGAACCGCAGGCCTGCATCGACCACGCGCGCATGGCGGCCATCGACGAGTTCACCTGGCACGTCGAGAACATTCCAGGCGTGCAGTCCGTGCTGACGCTCGGCATGCTCGCGAAACTGATCAACGCCGGCTGGAACGAGGGTGCCATGACCTGGCGTGTGCTGCCGCGCGATCAGACCGTGCTTGCGCAGGCCGTCTCGCCGATCGATACCTCGAGCGGCCTGCTGAACAGCGACTGCTCGGTCATGCCGGTGCTGATCTTCACCGACGATCACAAGGCCGAAACCATCGAGCGCATCGTGGAGTCCGTGAAGCGCTACCGTGAAGCGCATACGGACGATGGGGTGACCTACGCGCTCGCCGGCAGCAACGTCGGCGTCATGGCCGCCACGAACGAGGCGGTCGATGCCGCGCAGTTCCCCATCCTGGTGTATGTCTACGCCGCCATCATCGTGCTCTGTCTGCTTACGTTCCGATCGCTTCGCGCCACGCTGTGCATCGTGTTGCCGCTTGCCCTGGTCTCGGTGCTGGCGTATGCGCTGATGACCTTCCTGGAGATCGGGCTCAAGGTTTCGACCCTGCCGGTCGTGGCGCTGGGCGTGGGGATCGGCGTCGATTACGGCATCTATATCTTCAGTCGTCTACAGAGCCGCCTGGAAAGATCCGAGCCACTTGAGGATGCGTTCGACAAGACGCTGCGCATGACGGGTATTGGCGTGCTGTTCACCGGCCTAACGCTCGCCGTGGGCGTGGCGACCTGGATATTCTCGCCGCTGAAGTTCCAGGCCGACATGGGCATTCTGCTGACCTTCATGTTCCTGTTGAACATGATTGGCGCACTCGTGCTGCTGCCAACGCTGGCGCGCTGGTTGATCGGCGATCCAAAGCCGATTGCTGGCGAACCGAATGAACATGACTGACGACACGCTGCGAATCACGCACAATCCGGCCGCGAACCGCTTTCAGGCGGAACTCGCTGGCGCGACGGCGATGCTGGAATATCGCATCGCCGGCAATACCGTGACGATATTTCACACCCTGGTTCCGCCGGAACATCGCGGGCAGGGGGTTGCGGCCGAACTCGCGCGCACCGCGTTGGACTGGGCACGCACGCAGTCCCTGCGCGTCGTGCCGCAGTGTTCCTACATTGCGGCGTTCATGCGGCGCAACCGCGAATACGGCGACCTTCTGGCCGACTAGCGTCCTGTCCCACAATTATCTGTCATTTCTGAGGGTTCCTACGGTTCGAGGGCAAGGCGCGTCGTGAAGGCAATGGTCATTCCATTGGCAAGCGGCGCAACACCGCCCTCGAACCGTAGGGGCCCTCCCTGCGGGCGCGGCTGGGCAGGGCTGACGCAGCGTTGGCGATCCTGTCCATAGCTCGCTATGGCTGCGAATCGCCGCCTTGATTCAGCCCTGCTCAGCCACGCAGAAACGATAGATAATTGCGGGACAGGACACTGGCAGGCTGTTGAAAAAGGTCCATCCGTGGCCTTTTCAACATCGCAATCGAAAAGCGCGGTTTTCGGTTGCTCACGAAGATCAAACACTTGAGTGTTCGATTTTCGGGCGAGACGACCATGTCTCCCGCGCGGCGGCGTTATCCGCGCGCGCTGCGCGGCACGAAGTCGCGTTTCTTCTCACCCAGATAGAGCTGGCGCGGCCGGCCGATGCGGTGATCCGGTTCGCCCATCATCTCCTGCCAGTGCGTGACCCAGCCGACCGTGCGTGCAATCGCGAACATGACGGTGAACATGTTGCGCGGGATGCCGATCGCCTTGTAGATCAGCCCGGAATAGAAGTCGACGTTCGGATAGAGCTTGCGCTCGATGAAATATTCATCACTGAGCGCGATTTCCTCGAGGCGCAGCGCGAGTTCCATCTGCGGGTCATTCGAGTCGCCCAGCGCCTCGAGCACCTCGTGGGCCATCTTGCGGATCACGCGTGCGCGCGGGTCGTAGTTCTTGTAGACCCGGTGACCAAAGCCCATGAGCCGGAACGGGTCGTCCTTGTCCTTGGCCTTGGCGACGTACTTGTCGATCTGCGAGACGTCGCCGATCTCGTCGAGCATTTGCAGCACGGCCTCGTTCGCGCCGCCATGTGCAGGCCCCCACAGCGAGGCGATGCCGGCCGCTATGCACGCGAACGGGTTCGCGCCCGAGCTTGAAGCGAGCCGCACCGTGGAGGTGCTGGCGTTCTGCTCGTGATCCGCATGCAGAATGAACAGTGCATCCAGTGCGCGCACGGCCACGGGTGGCGCCTCGAACCGTTCGCTGGGCACCGAGTACATCATGTGCAGCAGGTTCTCGGTGAACGAGAGCTTGTTGTCCGGGTAGATGAACGGTTCGCCGATGTTGTGCTTGTAGCTCGCGGCGGCGATGGTCGGCATTTTCGCGATCATGCGATAGGCCGAGACCCGTCGGTGCCCCGGATCATTGATGTCGAGGGAGTCGTGATAGAACGCGGCGAGCGATCCGACCACGCCGACCATCATCGCCATCGGATGGGCGTCGTAATGGAAGCCGTCGAAGAAGATCTTCAGGCTTTCGTTGATCATCGTGTGATAGACGATCTTCGAGCGGTAGGACTCGTATTGTTCCGCCGTCGGCAGTTCGCCATACATGATCAGGTAGCAGACTTCGAGGAAATCGCTCTGCTCGGCGAGCTGATCGACCGGGTAACCGCGATACAGCAGCATGCCCTGGTCGCCGTCGATGAACGTGATGCTGGAGCGACAGCTCGCGGTCGACATGTAACCCGGGTCGTAGGTGAACATGCCGGTGCGTTTGTAGAGCTGCTGCACGTCCAGCGTCGATGGCCCCATCGTGCCGTCGAGCACCGGCAACTCGATGCTTTCGCCGGTTTCCGGATTGGTCAGT
Organism: Chromatiales bacterium; assembly: GCA_020445605.1. Classification (NCBI taxonomy): domain Bacteria; kingdom Pseudomonadati; phylum Pseudomonadota; class Gammaproteobacteria; order Chromatiales; species Chromatiales bacterium. The sequence goes on along the minus strand of JAGRGH010000040.1, from coordinate 11,857 downwards.
ACATAGGGTTTATGGGCCATGTGCGGTTCTCCGATGGTGGCCGGACGCGGGCCGAACCGGCATTGTACCGGTGCGGTCCGCGTCAGCCGTTCTGGCGGTTCAGGGCGTGGGCAGCCGATCGATGTCCTCGCGCACGGCGCCGGCCGAGGTCGCGAACGCAGCCTGCTCGGCATTGGTGAGTTCGAGTTCGACGACGCGTTCGATGCCGCCAGCGCCCAGCACGCACGGGACCCCCATCGCGATGCCCGATTGTCCGTATTCGCCGTCGAGTATGGCGACCGACGGCATGATACGCCGCCGGTTGAAGGCGATCGCGTCGACCATCGCCGCGACCGATGCGGCCGGCGCGTCGTAGGCACTGGAGTTTCCACGCAGTTTCAGCACTTCCGCGCCACCGTCGCGGGTGCGCTGGATGATCTGGGCCATGCGTTGCGCGCCAATGAAGGTCTCGACCGGAATGCCGTTCACCGTGCAAAGCCGCTGGACCGGCACCATGGTGTCGCCATGCCCGCCGAGCACGATGGTCGTGATGTCTTTCATCGAAAACCCGGTTTCCAGCGCGATGAAGTGCGCCATGCGCGCTGCATCCAGCACGCCGGCCTGGCCGATCACGCGCGAGCGCGCCCAGCCGGTGCGCTGGCACACGCGCCAGGTCATGACGTCGACCGGGTTGGAGACGATGAGCATCATCGCGTCGGGCGCGTGGGCGAGCGCCGCATCGATGACGGTGTCGATGATCGCGACGTTCTTGCCCAGTACGTCCGAACGGGACATCCCCGGCTGGCGCGGCAGGCCTGCTGTTACGACGATGAGATCCGAACCGGCGACCGCGGCCGGGTCGGACGAGCCGTCGACCCGCGTGTCGCTGCGGTAATAGTTGCGGCTCTGGGCGATATCGAGCGCCGCGCCTTCCGGAGCGCCCGCGCGCACGTCGACGAGCATGAGCTCGCGACAGAGTTCGGCCTGCGCCAGATAGACGCCGGTGGTCTCTCCCACACGGCCGGCGCCGCCGACGATGGAAATCTTGTTCAACATGTCCGGGAACCTCTTGGTGGTGAATCGGCCGGCGACGGGGCGTTCGCCGGATCTATTTGGACTTTTTCTTTTTCTTGCGGCGGGCGGGTTGGTCTGCGTCCGGACGCTTCGGCTCGGCGTTCGCCGAGTTCACGGGTGCGGACGTTTCGGGCGGGGACCGACGCGCGACGCCGGAGTCGACCGCCGCACGGGCGACGGCCGGCGGGATGCGTTCACGCAGGCGCGGGTCGGTTGGTTTGGGAATGATGTAGTCAGGGCCGAAGCCGAGTTCGCTCAGCCCATAGGCCTCCAGCACGGCCGCCGGAACCGGCTCGTGCGTGAGTTCACGCAACGCCTTAACACAGGCGATGAGCATTTCGTGATTGATGGTGCTGGCCCGCACATCGAGTGCCCCGCGAAAGATGTACGGGAAGCCGAGCACGTTGTTGATCTGGTTCGGGTAGTCGCTGCGGCCGGTCGCGATGATTGCGTCGGGGCGCAGTTCGCGGATCTCCTCGGGCCACAGCTCCGGATCCGGGTTCGACAGCGGAAACACGATCGGGTCGCGTGACATCAGCCGCAGATGCTCGGGCGGCAGCAGACCCGGGCCGGACAGGCCGATGAACACGTCGGCGTCGACCATGGCCTCCATCAGCGTGCGACGGCGGGTGTCGACGGCAACCGCGAGTTTGTGCGCGGAGAGGTCCGTGCGCCCGGTGTGAATGACCCCGGTCCGGTCGACGACGATGGTGTTGCGGCGTGGCACGCCGAGCAGGTTCAGCAGCCGCACCGAAGCGATGCCGGCCGCACCCGCCCCGAGGCAGACGATGCGTACGTCCGCGAGCCGCTTGCCGACCAGTTGCAGGGCATTGAGCAGCCCGGCCGCAACGATCACCGCCGTGCCGTGCTGGTCGTCGTGGAACACCGGAATGTCGAGCCGCGAGCGCAGCGCCTGCTCGATCTCGAAGCAGTGCGGTGCGGCGATGTCCTCGAGATTGATGCCGCCAAAGGTCGGCGCGATCCGCGCGACGGTATCAATGAACGCCTGCGGCGTTTCCGCCTCGACCTCGATGTCGAACACATCGATGCCCGCGAAACGCTTGAACAGCACGGCCTTGCCTTCCATGACCGGCTTTCCGGCGAGTGCGCCGACGTTGCCGAGCCCGAGCACGGCGCTGCCGTTGGTGATGACCCCGACCAGGTTGCCCTTGGCGGTGTATTCGTAGGCCGTGGCGGGGTCCGCGGCGATCCGCCGCACCGGTTCGGCGACGCCCGGCGTGTAGGCCAGCGCGAGGTCGCGCTGGGTCTCGGTGGGCTTGGTCAGCGCAATGGCAAGCTTGCCGGGCACGGGCTGCGCGTGATAGCGCAACGCGGCGGCGATGAATTGTTCGTCTTTGCTGCGTGCCATTTCCGGGCGGTCCGGTTGTCAGCGCAGGGGATGGTCAGCAGAGATTTTGTGCATAGCACAAAATCTACTACTTGCCAGACGAAAACGCCAGCCCGGCGGGGCTGGCAGGACGCGATCGCGCGCGGCGCGACCGCAGCGGCACTACATGCCGTACTTGCGGCGGAACTTGTCCACGCGGCCGGCGGTGTCGACGATCTTTTGCTTGCCGGTGTAGAACGGATGGCACGCCGAGCACACATCGATGTGCAGTTCCTTCGACCCGGTCGAACGGGTCTCGAAGCGGCTGCCACAGCTACAGGTGACGCTGACGTCGTGATAATCGGGATGCACGTCTGATTTCATGTTCGGATGCTCGGCCTGCACGGCCTTCAGCGGGAATTGCGGGCGCGAGATTATAGGGGCTGAACCTCGGCGCCGGCAAGCCATGCGTGAGGGCTGCGAATTGCGCGAAGAACCTGTCGCGCACTTTCAGCGAAACCCGCTAAGTGCTTGATGGCGCGAGGGTCGATCATTGATCCCCAAAGCGTGTGGATAACGCTGTGGATAAAGGTTCGCCCGCGATGCCTAAACCGCATGAATACGGGTTTTTTTTCATTTTGGTTACTTTTTTTCCAGATGATTGATGCCTCATGGAATCAATCACTTACACCTTTTCATGATATACGAATGGACTGCGCGGGTCGGACAGTGACGCAGCGCGTCAGCCGTTCGTCGGAATGTGTAAAACTTTTTTGACGCCGCGTGACGCGGTGCTCAATCGTCGTCACGTTTGAGGCGCAGATAAACGCCCATTCCGGGGTCGAAAACGGCCTCGAATTCGATCGGTCGGCAGCACACCGGGCAGTCTTCTACGTAGCGACCGGTGTCCGACGGGTCCACCAACGCCGTGAACGGCTCCCCGCAATACGGGCAGTGCAGTTCGTGCTCCTCGCGCTCGATCATTTCACGCAAAGCTGCCGACCAGGTCGTTCAGAAACCGGCGTCCCAGGGCTGTCGGGCGCCAGATACCGCCCTCGGATTCGATCAGTCCGCGGTCGCGCGCGGCGTCCAGGCGGGTGTCGAGCACGCTGGCGGGCAGCGCCGTGCGTGCCTCCCAGCGTTCGAGGGTGAACCCCTCGTCGAGCCGCAGCGCGTTGAGCATGAATTCGAACGGCAGTTCGTCCGCGTCCACGAAGCGTCGCTCGGCGTCGGCCGCGGCTGTGCCGGCGGTGGCCATGTAACGCACCGGAGCCTTCTGTTTCGCGTGGCGTTCAACCTGCCCCGAGGCCGGGTCGGTCAGCTTGCCGTGGGCGCCGGCGCCGATGCCGACGTAGTCACCGAAGCGCCAGTAGGTCAGGTTGTGTCGACACTGGTGCCCGGGTCGTGTCCAGGCCGAGACCTCGTAGCGCGCGTAGCCGGCGGCGGCGAGCATTTCGGTTGCCGCGTGCTCGATCTCCGCGATCGCGTCGTCGACCGGCAGGTTCGCCGGCGGGCGCGCGGCGAACGCCGTGTCCGGCTCGATCGTGAGCTGGTAATACGACAGGTGATCAGGGTCCAGCGCGAGGGCCCGATCGAGGTCCGCCAGTGCCGACGCCGCGTCCTGGTCAGGCAGGGCGTACATCAGATCAATGTTCAGATTCTCGAATCCGGCGGCGCGCGCCGCACGCACGGCGTCGCGCGCCGCGCGTGCGTCATGGATGCGCCCAAGGCGTTGCAGGGCCGCGTCGTCGAGGCTTTGCACGCCGATCGACAGGCGGTTCACTCCGGCGGCGCGGTAGCCGGCGAAGCGCGCCTGGTCCGACGCGCCCGGGTTGGCCTCCAGCGTGATCTCGGCTTCGGGCACCAGACGATCGCGCTGGCGCACGGCATCGAGAATGGCGGCGATCGACTCCGAGGCGAACAGGCTCGGCGTGCCGCCGCCGAAAAAGACGCTGGTGAAACGCGGTGCTTCAATGGCTGCGCATTCGCGCTCGAGATCGCGAATCAGTGCGGCCACGTAGGCGTTCTCGTCCGGCGCTTGGGTCCGTGCGTGGGAGTTGAAGTCGCAGTACGGGCATTTGCGCACGCACCACGGCAGGTGCACGTAGAGCCCGAGGGCCGCGTCGCTCATGGACGGTCGGTCGTGCCCGGCCGGGCCTTACACGGCCAGGGCGGTGGCAAGCAGCGCGCCATGCACGATGGTGCCAGCGATGGTCAGACGAATGGCCGGCACGAGGCCCTGCGGACGCTCGTAGTTGCGCGCCAGGGTGCGCGCGGCGGCGTAATGCAGCGCGGCCGGCGCGGCGGCCGCCAGCGCGGCGGCGGGAAGCCAGCGAAGGGCAATGGCCGTGACCAGCGCGCCATAGGCCAGAACGACAAGCAGGTAGTAACCGATCACCGCGCGTTTTCTGCCCAGGCGCACGACCCAGTTTCGTTTGCCGACCGCGCTGTCCGCACGAAAATCCGGAAACTGGTTGATGTAGAGCACGGCCGCGACCAGCAGCGCGAACGGCCCGCCCGCGATCAGCGGCAGGGCGTGAAACGGCAACCCCTGCGCGAGCCAGGTCCCCACCGGGATGAGCAGGCCGAAGCCGATCGCAACAGCGGGTTCGCCGAGGCCACGCGCCGCCAAGCTGAACGGCGGGGCCGAGTACGCCCATCCCAGCCATAGCCCGAGCGCGCCTAGCGCCGCGAGCGGCCAGCCGCCGCGCGCGAGCAGCGCGAACCCGATCGCCGCCCCCAAGGCAAGCAAGGTCATGCCAAACCGCGCCATCGCGGCGCCACTGAGCACGCCGTTCTGGATCACCCGGCTGCCGCCGGTGAACGGAAAAACCCGCTCGGCATTCAGTGCGTCGCCGCCCGAGCGATCGTCATAGAAGTCGTTCAGTACATTGACACCCGCATGCACCAGCAGCGCGCCGATCCCGGTGGCGGCCACCACGCCGGCCTCCAGCGATGCGCCGGCGAAATGTGCGGCCGCAGCGCCCAGCGCTACCGGTACCGCGCTTACGGCGAGAAAACCGGGGCGGGTCGCGACCAGGTAGCGCAGCGGGCTGTGGCCGAGGGCCGCTACGGTCGGCTCGCCGGCCTGGATCATCTGTGGATCGGACATTTCGGTTCAGAACTCGGGCGCAAAACCTGCAAATAATGATCTACGGCTTTTTCCCGGTCCAATGCACGTGATAGAGGTCCAGGCGCCGGTCGCGCCAGTTGCGCACGGTGCCGTTGCGGCGCAGGTCCACAAGCTTGTCGAGATCGAGATCGGCAATCAGCGCCATTTCAGTGTTCGGCGTGGCTTCGGCCGCGATTGCATCGTGCGGAAACGGATAGTCCGAAGGCGTGAACACCGACGCCTGCGAATACTGGATATCCATGTTCTCGACGTTCGGCAGGTTGCCGACACTGCCGGTGATGATCACGTAGCACTCGTTCTCGATGGCGCGCGCCTGCGCGCAGCGGCGCACGCGCTCGTAGGCGTTCTTGGTGTCGGTCCAGTACGGCACGAACAGGAGCTGCAGGCCACGCTCTGCGAGGATGCGCGGCAGCTCCGGAAACTCCACGTCATAGCAGATGAGAATGCCGATTCGACCGGCGTCGGTGTCGAACACGCGCAGTTCGTCGCCGCCCTGCAAGCCCCAGTAGCTCGCCTCGTCCGGCGTGACGTGAATCTTGTACTGCACGTCCCAGGTGCCGTCACGGCGCAGCAGGTAGCAGGCGTTGCGCAGCGCCTGACCGTCGTAGACGGGCATGGAGCCCGCGACGATGTTGATGTTGTAGCTCAGCGCCAGCGACAGCATGTGCTCGCGCAGGGTTTCGGTGAACGTGGCCACGTCGCGGATGGCCTGCGGCGGGTTGTCCTGATTGAACTGCACCATCAGCGGAAACGTGAAAAACTCCGGAAACAATACGAAATCCGCCTTGTAGCCCGCGAACACATCGACGAAATATTCGATCTGCTGTTTCAGCACGTCGAGTGTCGGGGCCTGGCGCATCTGCCACTGCGCCGCGCCGACCCGGACCTGCGACCGATCCACATGCAGCGGTGGTTCCTTGGCCTGGTGGTGGATGTTGATCCACTCGATCAGCGCGGCATTCGCGCGTGATTCCTGATCCTTCGCCTCATACTCGTGAATGACCTTGAGCACGTGAAAGTCGTTCGCGAGCTGGATGGACAGCACCGGGTCACGCAGCTCCTGCGCCTTGACCAGTTCGATGTACTTGACCGGGGTCATCCTGTCGGCATATTTGCGGTAGCCGGGGATGCGCCCGCCCGCGACAATGCGGCGCAGGTTCAGGTTCTCGCACAGGGTCTTGCGCGCGTCATACAGCCGACGTCCCAGGCGCAGATCACGATAGTCCGGGTCGACAAAGATGTCCGCGCCGTACAGGGTGTCGCCGTGCGGGTCGTGGGTCGTGAAGTAGCCGTCGCCGGTGACCTCCTCGTAGGTGTGGCTGTCGCCGAAGTGCCGCAGGTTCACGATCAGCGCATTCGAGGCCGCGATGACCCGGCCGCGATCCTCGATGCAGATCTGGCCTTCCGGGAAGCGGGCGATCTGCGCGGCGAACTGCTCGCGCGACCACGCGCCGTCCCAGTGCGGATAGATGCGGTCCATCATCCGCGCGATGTCCGGGTAATCCTCGACGCGGGTGTTGCGCAGGACCAGCTTGTGCTCGCGTTTGCGTGCGCGCTTTTCGGCCTTGTCGACGTCTTTGGCGCCTTTCGCCGCGGACTTCGAACGCTTCTTGTGGCCCTTGCGAGCGGCCGGAGCCTTTGCGGATTTGCCGTCTGCGGGCTTCTTGTCGGTCTTGCTCATGGGCATGCCTGTATTCGGGGGGCCTGCTCGATCATACCGCGAGCCCGTTCGGTTCGATTCCGCGGCCCGCCTGCGCCCGGCCGCAACGAGCGGCCCGCGCTCCGCCGCTCTCAGCTTGCGAACGGCGCGTTGAGGGTTTCCAGAGATTCGGGTCGCCCGCGCACGAAGGTCGCGCCGCTGTCGAACGGCAGGGTGAACAGTTCCAGGCCTGGATCGTTCCTGAGCCGCTCCATCAGCAGGCACACGGTGTATTCATAGCGCACCTCCTCGCCGTAGATGCGCCCCCGGCGGCGTTGCACGCTGTCGTGAAACACGGTCACGGCCTGATCGGTCAGCTTGTCGAGAAACGCGAGGTAGTCGAACCGTGCCTGCTCGGCCGTGTGCAGACCATCGATCATCAGCAGGCCAATGTCACGAAGTTCGGCATAGGCCTCGGTCGCGACGAACTCCTGTGTCGTGCAGCAGAAATGCCGGACGTTCGGCGTACCGAGATCACGGAAATGCGCGGCAACCTTTCCGGCCTCCATCCAGAAGTCGTCGACAAACGACGGATCGATGAAGACCACCCCGCCGCCCTCGCCGTTCTCACGCAGGGCATTGGCGATGACGGCCGGCGCGAACCCGCGCCACGAACCGATCACAACCGCAGTCGAGGGCCGCAGCAGCCGCGCGAGCGCGTGGTAGATCTCGCCCAGACCCAGATTGTGGTCGGCAAGGCGCTGATGATGGCCCATGCCGAGCATGTCCGGGTTGGAGAACAGTCTCTTGACGAAGTCGCTCACGTTCAGGCTTGCAGGAGTGGATCTGGTTGACCGTCCGGAAGGATACGCAGGTCGGACAGCGCGGTGCATGCGCGTTCACGCCGGTGGCGCTATTCTGTTGCCTCCTTCAAGACCATCGGTGTCCGGGCGCGGTGACGACCAACCAGAATCCATCCATCATGCCGTCGCCGGCCGTGTCGGTGGTGATTCCCACCTACAATCGGGCCTATGTGCTCGCGCGTGCGGTCGACAGCGTGCTGGCGCAGACCTTTCAGGATTTCGAGCTCCTGATCGTCGACGACGGCTCGACGGATTCGACGGCTGCACTGGCCCGACGCTATGTCGACCTCGCGCCGGACAAGGTTCGCTATCTGACGCAACCGCACTTCAACGTCGCCTCCGCGCGCAACCGTGGCGTACGCCACGCGCGCGGCGAGTTGCTCGCGTTTCTGGATTCCGACGATCAATGGCACCCGGAGAAGCTGCAACGACAGATCGGTTTTCTTGAACGCTCCGGCGTCGCCCTGGTCCACACCGGCCGCACGCTGACCCGCACGCCAGGCAACCGGCGCGATCGCATCCGCAGCTTTCCACAGCGGCTGGCGCGCAGCAGCCGCGAGCTCCTGTCGGCCAGCGCGAACGTCGCGATGACCGTCATGGTCCGGCGCGCGGCGCTGGATCGCGTCGGGCTGTTCGACGAAATGCTGAACACCACGCAGGATCTCGATCTTTGGTTGCGCATCGCGCGCGAGTTCGACATCGGCGTGATCGACGCGCCGCTGGTCCACAGCTTCAAGCTCGAAGACAGCCACATGGCCGCGAATCCCGTGCAGACCTATCACGACCGCATCCGCGTCATGCACCGGATGGCGCGGGATCGCCACGAGGCGGTCAACCGGCCCGGCTGGTATCGGCTGATGGCGCTGCACTGTGCAAGCCAGTCCGCCGAGCACTGCCGCCGGCGGCGCTACGCGGGCGGTCTGTACTGGGCGCTGCGCGCAATCCACGGATTCGCGTTTGCGGCGTTCGGCACACCTCGATCGACACGGCGGCGTCTGTCCCTGCCCGCGATCTGGCGCGCACTGCGGTCGACCGCTTGAGCGACCTGGGTTGTCGGTTCGAGCTTTTGCCGAACGGACAGATTCGCTACGCCCGCGATGGTTCGTCGCTCGCCCCGCGCATGCCACTGTGGCTCGCACGCCACGGCCAGACGCATGTCAACGGACTTCGCGACGAATCCGGCTGGGCCAACTCCGGCCGTGACGATGAACTCAACCAGCTGACGGAGCTTGGTCGCCGGCAGGCGGACGTGCTGGCCGATGCTCTGTTTCAGGCCATGCGGGCGGAGCTTTCAGGCGCGCAACGATTCGTCGTTTGCACGAGCGCCCTCTCCCGCGCACGTGAGACGGCCACACCGTTCATTGAACGCCTGCATCAGCACGGTCATGCGCCGGAGGTGCGGTCATTTGCAAGTCTGGACGAGATTGACCTCGGCGAATGGAGCAACAGGCGGCCATCGGACCTCGCGCCGGTCGAGCGGGAACGGCTGGACCGCTTCCGCTTCGGGGCGGACGCCAGCCTGCGCGCGCCCGGCGGCGAATCGTTTCTCGATCTGCTGGAACGCACGGCCTGCGCGCTGGATGCGCTGAACGCCACGCATGCGAACGATACGGTGGTTGTGTTCACGCACGCGACCACCATCAGCGCGATGCGCATGCACGCACGCGAACCGCTGTTCGAAGACGAGTCCGGCATCCTGCGCTGGACCGGCAAGGCGATCGGTTCCGCGGACTACCTGCGCTTCGACCCCGCAAGCGGGCGGTATCTGAAGCCGACCTGAGTCAGATCGTACCGTCCTGCGGTTGATAGCCAAGCAGCTCGCAGGTCGACTCGATGCTCAGCCGCGGGTTCGCGTGCCGGCTGAGCGCATGCACGATCGCGAAGTCGACGGATTCCTTCGCGACACAGCGATCGAACACGCTCGCCAGATCGCGGGCGCTGATCCAGGCCTGATGGTAGATATCGTCCGGCGGCGGCGGCGCCTCGCCGGGCGCGAGAATCTTGCCGATGCGCACACACAATGCGGACAAGCCGCGGTTCGCGTAGCTGCGCGCCAGCGCCTCGCCAAAACACTTGCTCGCGCCGTAGACGTTCAGCGGATTCACCGGCAGGTCCGGCGTCACGCTCATCGACAGCGGATACGCGAACACGCTGTTGATGCTGCTTGCGAACACCACGCGTGCGCAGCCGGCGCGCTGCGCGGCCTCGAACACGTGGTAGGCGCCGACGATGTTCGGCCCCAGCACGGCGTCGAACGTGGCGTGCATGCTCGGCTCGGCGGCGAGATGCACGACGGTGTCGACGCCCTTGCAGGCGTCCAACAGCTGTTCGAACACGGTGATGTCGGCCGCGACCCGTTCGCCGGGCACGTCGAGCCCGACCGGCCGCCGGTCGAGCAGTCGCAATGCGTGGCGTTCGGCGAGCCGGGGCAGCACGTAGCCCGCCACGACACCGGCCGCACCGGTCACCAGCACCCGTTTCGTCATTGCTCGCGGCTCGCAGCCATGGCGCCTGGATCGTTACACGGCCCGGCCGGTGGCTGTCTAAATTTTTTACAATTTGCGACGCCGGCGGGTCGACCCAGAATACAAGCCATTGAATGGATTGAACTGTCTTGGATGGCGCGAAAATTGCTTTGTCTTAAGGTCTGACAGTTTTCTCTGCGGAACATCCGAAAATGAAACCCGGTTCCAGACTGCTTCCATTGTGCGCGGCCATCGCCGCGCTCGGCGTAGCGACCAGCCAGCCCGCGGGCGCCGCGATCATGATGACCTCCGACATGACCGCGTTTACCGCCGACGAGACGGTGTTTCTGGACAAGTTCGACTCCAGCCTCGGCACCCTGACCGACGTCCAGATCAATTTCGACTGGAACTGGGATCTGGAGCTTACGATCAATTACGACGGACCCGAGGGCTACCAGCTCGACCGGTACGCCCACTCCAATCACAGCGGACAGGTCGACGGATCAGTGCTGCCGGGTAGCCCACAATCATCCGAGTTCGCAACGAATTTCGAAGCGAGCTGCACGTACAGCAGCGTGGGAAGCTCCACTGGTTCCGTCTCGTGCATGGACGGCCGGATGGAAACTAACGGCACGTCAGGCGATTTCGAGGACGAATTCACCATCGTGCTCGATCCGCTGGACTTCATCGCGGCCTTCATCGGCGACCAGTTCTCGCTGACCATGAGCGCAATTGCCCAACTGGTCGACTGCGAGGACGCGGACAATACCAGCCAGCTCGGTTGTGTTCCAACCACTGCCTGGTACGGTGATCTGGAAGTCGTCTACACCTACGAAACCGAAGACGAGCCCCCGCCGAACGAGCGTGTGCCGGCACCGGCACCGCTGGCACTGATCGGGCTCGGCCTCGCGGCACTCGGTATCTCACGGCGAAACCGCACGGGCCAGTCCGCATAGTCAGCGGCGAATCAAAGTAGTAACAAAAGCCCCCGACACCGGGGGCTTTTTTGTGGATGCTTTGATTGATGCGCCCGAAGGGAGCACTCCATGCTGTCCCGGTCATGCGCGTCCGCGCGACCACGCAGGCGCATTCAAAATCGCTCCCGAGCGCTGTGTGCGACTGAGTGCTTGTGCCAACGCCCAGGCCAGGCCACTTTCGCAGCCGGGCCCCCTGAAGGATCTGGCTGTGTGAATGGCGCGCCCGAAGGGATTCGAACCCCTGACCTCTGCCTCCGGAGGGCAGCGCTCTATCCAGCTGAGCTACGGGCGCGTTGTGGGGCAGACATTGTACTTGCCGTCCATGGCGCAGCGCGGCAGAAATGACCAGCCCCGGCCCCGCCCTCCATGGCGCGGCGTTCACCCCTGCAAGCGCCACGTT